>JAJRUT010000118.1 GCA_024277655.1 Deltaproteobacteria bacterium
AACACATAGTCGGCTTCAACCTATTATTGATGCAGCATATACGATTAAGCGTCACTGGAATGGTGTCCTCCAATGGTTTAAATCACAAATAACAAACGGCATCCTCGAGGGGCTCAACAGCTTGATCCAAGTAGCAAAAGCTAAAGCAAGAGGATACAGAACAAACAAGAATTTAATCGCTATGATATACCTCATTGGCGGTAAATTCAATTTCGGGCTACCCACTTGAAACAGCGAGGAGCCACTTATTTTAAATAATTAAAGTCTGGGACAACTCTTATCCCTGCCCCCTCAGGGGCAAAGGGCAAACTCACCCCCCCCTTACAGGGGTTAACGCAATACCTCCACCTGTGGTGGAGGTTATTAATTCTTGACAAGCACCCACAACCATCTGATTTAAAACAAAAAAGGTAACTGCTCACCCCATATCAATTCACAGATTTCATTTTTCCGGTAGGACTCGTACTCTCAGAACTCCACGTCTTTTTTTTTAACCGCCTATCTGATATTTGTTCTTTTACTGGAGTTGGCGTACTGTTCTGAAAACTTGCTTGATGGGAGGAGTCAGTCACCGGCGAGATGCTTATTCCAGCATTTTTCCCAGTTCTCAGAGATGGGTGGGTGACCCGCTTTTGTTGAAATGATACTTTACAGATAGTTGCTTTATGGTCAGATAATATGTAGCGCTGGAGCCAATAAGCAGAATCGAACTGCTGACCTACTGATTACGAATCAGTTGCTCTACCAACTGAGCTATATTGGCTCTCATGTTACGCGAACGGTAAAAAATAGTCTAGCAGTGTAGTTTAATCAAGATATATTTTCTTCTTAGGCCTTTATTTATAGGTGGTTACAGTTATTAGGCTTTAAACTCAAAAAAGATCATTGATCCTCCCCCGATATTATAGAGTGGCTTCCCGGAGTCTCCACTTTGTTCCGCTTACCTCTCGCTAACTGAGATAAGCGTAGACTTCGAGCCCGTCTTTATCAGATTTAAACTACATTGGTACATGGTCGGGCTGACAGGCGAAACAGAGCTTGGTCGTCCATGGCCTTAACGCCCTGTTTCGCCTGCCACTCCTCCCACTCTTTATGAGATCCCCCTAAATCCCCCAGGGGATTCACGGTAGGCGGTGGCGTGGTTATTTTGGGTTGGTTGCTTGTGGTGATAACGGCCAGCGCTTCAGCCGCTCTTGGTTTTTAGTTTGGCGTTTGTGGATTGGTCTGGTGACGGTGGGAAGTCTTGCGGTTGTGGGTTTGCAGCTCGCATAACGGGTTCTATGTTAAGTTGCAAGTTTGTTGGTCAGTTCCATTAGAGTTCGGTGGCAACTCTAACATAAAACTCGTTATGACGACATTGGCCTTGGGGTTATTGAAGGTCTGTGCTTGTGGCAGGGCCACCGCTGTCTTAATCGGATGGTTCTGCCTGGCTTGGCACTTCGTATCGGCTGGAATAACCGTTGGTGGCTGTGCCAACTCTGGAGCCAGCCTCTTTTGTGTTAAAACGACCACCTGAAAACAAGGAAAAGCAATTAAGATAAGAATCTCAATCGCCTTTTGGAATCAACCGTGGTCTGACCCTTTTAAATGCTCTTTTAAATGCTCCGTCAGACCACAAGGTCGGCAATCCGAATAAGGTGATTTCGGAGCTCAATAGCTGGGCCTATACGTACCCCTGTCAACGCTTCGCCGCTCCCTTACGGGTAGCCGACGCATGACTCGGAGACCATAGATGGTCGCTATCCTTTGCTATGTAGGGACTTCCACCCTTGACTCTTTGCCGGCTTTTACCGGCGCTTTCGATTTGACCCCGAGTTCTACCTTTGAATTTCAACAATTACCTTGTCATTTTGGCTACCTAATATCTTATTTGGTTTTTTCCCATTGATATCAGTAATGTCCGGTTAGAAAATTGCATATAAAAACAACTTTAAAAAACACCCTAACGAGTAATAATATCCTTGACATAATATAATTTTTCTTCGCTCGCGCTCCTTAAAAGATCAATCTTTTAAGGAGGTTATAGCAATGCCCAGAAAACTTTATTCACAGCGATATATAGCACCGTCACAGAAACTGTTACTCAAGCCATTACAACCAATCTTGGAAAAAGCACTGCCACTGTTATCAGGATCAAATAAACCATTAGCGATGAATACTGAAGAACTACTAAATGATCCTACCCCGATATTGTGGAGTCGAAGTTAACTCGTTATATTGATAACGAAAGGAGACTCACATGGGAACAGAAAACAGAAGAAAATATGATTCAGATTTTAAAAAGAATGCAGTCTTGCTCAGTATCCAGTCTGGCAAGTCTGTAAAAGCACAAGAAAAAGCATCCTTATAGCACCGCTTGGAGGTCAAGGCGTCAAACACATCAGCAAGAGCAACAATCCGGGCCGAAAGCGGAATGCTATCCCCCTTTAAACCTCGCGGATAACCACTGCCATCCCATCTTTCATGGTGCCCGATGGCTACTTCGTGGGCAAGAAGAATAAATATGGAATAATTCTCCTCATAAAGCTCGTACAACACCTTATCACTCATGGTGGTGTGGCTTTTCATAATGTCAAACTCATCTTCAGTGAGTCGTCCCGGCTTATGAAGAATAGAGTCAGAAATTCCAACCTTGCCGATATCATGCAGGGGACTAACCTTGGCAATGTCGTGTACCATGATTCTGGTCATAGCAAGACCTGGCTCATTTATCCGCAAATAATCAGCAAGAAGGTATGAGTACTCCTTTACCCTGGTAAGATGTAACCCCGTCTCACCACTACGATAGCCGGCAAGTTCTGCCATGGCAAAAACCAAAGCCTCCTGCCCCTCAAGCCTGAGTAGCCTGGCCGCCCCCTGTAGCCTCAGCAATAGCTCATGTTTACAGATAGGCTTATTGACATAATCATCAGCGCCTAAACCAAGTGCCTTTTCCAGAGAGTCCCGGCCAGCAAGACCTGTAAGAACCAGAATATCGGTATAGTGGGTTTCATTCTCCCGGATATATTCAAC
>JAJRUT010000119.1 GCA_024277655.1 Deltaproteobacteria bacterium
ACTATGGATATTTTGGGTCATGGAATCAAGTTTCCGGCCAATCTGACCAAGTTCATCCCGACCGGTAATTTTTGATGTGGCGGTGAGATCGCCGTTACCCAGTTTCTCCGTAAATTGTTCGATAAGTCCAAGGCGTTTAATAATATTAAGGACGGTGATAACAGCAAAGACCATAACGCCAAGGCCAATAATGATCGTAACGACCTGCCTGTAAAGAAGGCTGTTGACTCGTTTCTCAGACTGGGTTTGCAGGAGGCCGACAGCCTTGTGCATGGCCTTTAATATGGGGAGGTTTTTAGCGGTGATATGATCCATGGCCCCCTGCTGGAGGGTGGCTGAGTGAATAATAAGCTCCATGTTTTGTTTAAACGGGGCCCAGAGTTTTTCCACCTCTTTGAGCTGGGTCAATGCCGGTTCTGTGGCCTTAGGAATGGGCTTGAATGCTGTTTTGTCCATATCAAGTCCGGTGGGGGCATTGCCACCATTAACAAGAGCATTTAAAGTAGAATCAAAAATGGTCAGGGTGTTTTTGATGATGTCAGCCTGGGTTTGGGGGATTTTCGCTGAACTCTGGCGCAGCAACTCATAGGTCAAAATTTCCTTGGACATTTTCTGACTAAGCATACGCTGTCGGCCGGCAAGGTTAATAACAAGGCCATCGTTCTTCTGGCCGTTCGTGGCAAAGAGGGTTGCCAGGAACATGGCACATATAATAAAAACAAATGCTGCAACTGTAGTGAATAATTTAAACTTGACCGTCATGTCGGTATCCTTTTTCCTATTGATCCTTAAGAAGTTCGCCGGGGTTTAAAACCGAGACCAATTCCTGTTCCATTGCAAAAATGCCGTCAAAAAAAGCGCCGTTAATATTACCAACATTTGAGGGGGGGGGACTGATGTTATCTTTGTTGGCGAGGACAACATCGCTCACCCGGTCCACAAGCAGGCCAATGGGCTCATCGCCATGCCTGACAACGACAATTTCCATGTTTTTACTCTCATCGTTGTCATATGTAAGCAGATTGAATTTTTTGCGTAAATCGATAATGGTGGCAATCTCACCCCGTAAATTAATGACACCTTTTACATACTCCGGAGCGCGATGGACTTCGGTGATCTGGGTATTTTTGATTATTTCCTGGACAAGCTCGGTGTCAATCCCACATGGCATATCCCCAACCATAAAAATAGCCAGTTCCCGTGTGTTTTCATCTATGTGTTCTGAATGTTGCATATATTGCCCCTAATTGTGAAGATAGTTGTTGACGTGGACGATTATTTTTTCCCGGTCAAGTTTGATAAGATAGTCGTTGATTCCGGCAAGGCGTCCTGCCTCCTCGGCTGCTTCACCGGCAACCGAGGTGACGGCAATGATGGGCAAATTTGCAAACTTCTCCTGTTTTCTCACTTCACGGGTGAGTTCCAGTCCGTCCATGTTAGGCATTTCAATATCGGTAATGATGAGATCAATATTCTCAGTGGCCAGGACGTCAAGGGCAAGAAGGCCATCTTCTGCCGTATAGGTGTTGTATCCGGCCTCTTCAATAAAGACCTTGATCTGGTTTAAAAAGAATAGAGAGTCTTCAACGATAAGGACATTCTGCTCTGCTGAACCATCCTCACCGGTCAGGACATCGTGGGAGGTGATGGCCCATTCCGGCATAATGGTGGCGACAATACCATACAGATCGACAAGCAGGGTGATTTGCTCGTTTAAGATAAGGGAACCAAGGATACCTGGCTGCTTGTGCGTTGCATCGTCAATAACAGCATTTGTCTCGATTATATCAATGATTTCATTCATTAAAACGCCAACTTCCCGGTCGCATATAGTGAAAACAATGACGTAACAAAGTTCCTTTGATTCATCTCTGTAACTGACGTTGGCGACCTCCTCAATGCCAAAGAGGGGTAGACTAGTGTTACGGTAATGTATGTTCCTGCGTCCGCCGGTGATGGCGATATCGGTGGCTTTAATTCGTTCAATTCTGGAGATCAGGGTGAGGGGGATGGCCATCTGTTCGTCTGCACCATTTTGGACAATAAGCAGAGATTGTAAATCACTTGAGCTTTGTTTATCGTCATGGATAAGACTTGATTTAGACTTAACCGAGTCGGAAACCGTGGAGAGATTCATACTGGAGCTGAGTCCCACCACATCAAGGATCAGAGCTACAGCCCCATCACCCTGGATTGTTGCCCCAGCATAAACATTACAATTTCTGAGATGTGTTCCCAGTGGTTTTACAACAATTTCCTCAGAGTCAAGCAGGCGGTCAACGATAAGACCGTAGTTGTGGTCACCAGAAGATAAAACAAGGATATTGTAGGCGCTATAAGGATTGTTGCGGCGATCTTGGTTGGCGTTTTCCCGGGACTCTTGCTCTTGTAGCTCCGGTTCGTTCTGCCCTGAGGATGCTCGGCGGTCAACAATGGACTGACGCTGATCTGTTCTGACTTCACCTGTTTTTGGGTCGGTGAAAGTCCTTTTTTCAATGCCAAGGGCGTCAGCAAGATGGATAAGGGGTAAGAGTTCGCCGCGGAGACGCATGACCAGGGCTGAACCTATTTTTTCAATGCGGTTTTTTATTTGACCTGCCGGTACGCGGACAAGTTCAACCAGATTAACCTGGGGGATGGCATAACGCTCACCCTGGGTTTGAATAATCAGGCTTGGGATAATGGCCAGGGTCAGGGGGAGTTTTATAATGATTGTGGTGCCAAGATCGGTTTCTGTGTCAACGTCTATCACACCACCAAGTTTACTGAGATTGGTGAAAACAACATCCATGCCAACACCGCGACCAGAGATATCAGATAAGGCCTCAGCCGTTGAGAGGCCTGGGGTGAAGATCAGCTTGGCCAGCTCTCTTTGGGACATTGCCTCAAGCTCTGCGGCATCATGGGTTCCCATTTTAAGGGATTTTTCCTTGAGTCGTTCGGTGTTGATCCCAGCGCCGTCATCTTCAATCTCAATAATGACCTGGCCACCTTCATGGAAGGCACTCAACCGCAGGGTTCCAGTGTCATTTTTACCCTTTGCTACCCGCTCGTCAGGCATTTCAACACCATGGTCGATGGAATTACGGACAAGATGGGTAAGGGGGTCACCAATGGCCTCGATGATAGTCTTATCTAAATCGACATCTTCACCTTCTATGATCAGGTGGATTTTTTTGCCAAGATCACGGGTGAGATCACGCACAACCCTTTTGAATTTGTTAAAGACGTTGCCAACAGGTTGCATTCTGGTGGACATGATTGCCTCTTGCAATTCAGAGGTCACGAGATCCAGGCGCTGGCTGACGTTGTCAACTCCTTGGGAGTTTCCGGAACTTACAGCCTGAACCAGTTGGTTTCTGGTGAGAACGAGCTCTCCGGCCAGGGTCATGAGATTGTCGAGTATCTTGACATTGACCCGGAGATTGGACTCAGCCTTAAATGCCTTTGTCGGTGGTGGCATTTGTTTCTTTTTCACCTGTGGTGCTGGGCTGGGGGGCGTTGGTGGTGTATCTGCTTTGGCTGGGGGTAGGGAGTGGGCGATCTCAGTCTCGGGGGGGAGCACTACCGATGATTCCGGGGGAGTCGAAAGTAGGTCAGGCGCAGGCTCAGACACTGGCTTGTCATGACCTGTAACTCTTGGATCGGTTATCCTGCCTGACGGCAGATCAAGAAAGCTAATAAGAAGTTCCGGTTCAAGGATAGTTCCAAAAAGAACAAAGAGAGGCAGGCGCATGGCCGAGGACTCTGAATCAAGTCCACCCACCGAAGCGACATCAACAACGCTATCGAATAGCTCACCTGTTTGCTGTAATTCATTAATTACCTCAAGGGGAGTCTTGTCTTTGGCGTCAATATCCGTAATTAGATCATATTCAATAACAAAGATATTTTTCCCTTGTTTTAGGGCGGTTTCGTATTCAAACTTATTAACTGAAAATAGCTCAGGTTTTTCTTCAGTACCTATATGGAAAAAGGTCTCTAGGTCTTCTTTCTCATCATCAGGTACCGAGTTTTCAAGGACGTCTTTCAGGTTATTTACATGGTTTGAGATATCGACATCATTACTATTTGTAACATCCGTGATCATGGCGGTGAGTTGGTCGGTTGCTCCCAGTAGAACACTGACAATAGCAGGGGTAGGCACAAGCTCTTCGTTACGGATCATGTTAAGGATATTTTCGGCGCTATGAGAGAGATCCTTAACCCGCTCAAGCCCCAGGAAACCAGCACCACCCTTGATGGAATGCACAGCCCTGAAGACCTTGTTAACCACGTCTGAATCTATATCAGCCCCGTTTTCCTCGATGGACAGGAGGTCGGCCTCGATGCCGTCAAGATGTTCAAGTGCCTCCTCGGTAAAGGCGAGCAGGGTTTCGTCTTCTTCAATAATAGCCATTAATAGTCCTCAACATCAGGTGTCGCTTACTGTTGTTATCTTGCCTGTGAAATACAAGTTTTTTAACTACTCAGGGTGAAATGGTTATCAAGGCGCATAACTTTAAATAACTGCATAATGTCACTTGAAATATTAATGATTTCAACCTCGTCACCCCCGGCATCGGTGAGGGAGTTTCTTGTGGAGATAAGCAGACCAAGGCCTGAAGAGTCGATCATCTCGGTGCCGGAGAGGTCAATGATTATTTTTTTTTCGCCGCTGTTGACAATATCGAGAAATTCAGCCTTCAGCTCCTCACATTTTGAGGCGACAATGTCGATTCCGGGCTTAATGGTTACCACTCCATCTTTTCTTTCAATGTGGCTCATAGTGTTACTCCTTATTGTGATCTTTGGTTAAATCTTTGTGTAAATAGAGGATATTTCCTTTATCATTATAGCTTGTTTGAAAATGTAATTTTGACATGCAGAAAATACCTCTTCCGTGGGTTTTTTTGGGGCAAACAAGATGTTTTTTGAGTAGAGGCTGCCAGTTAAAGCCTTGCCCCTCATCCTCAATACAAATATCCAGGCTGTTGTCGGATAGTTGCAGATCAAAGGTTACGGTTTTACTCGCATCTTTCCGGGAACCATGAATAACCGCGTTATTGAGTCCTTCGCGGATAATATAATTAAGGATAAAAAAATTAGACCGGACAGGACCTTCCTTTAAAAAATGCATAATTTCGGGCAATACCCTGTCAACATCGTCGAGGGTCGCTGGCAGGGTAATATGCAAATGTTCCTTCGTCTTGGTTATGGATGGCATGTTTCAGACTTCCACAGTCTTGGTTGCAGAGACATGGTTATTTTTTACCATAGTATGGAGGTAGAGCCGTTTTCGGCAGCTTCGGTGGAGGTTTTCTCCTGCTACACACATGGTGCTATGAAGATGTGTAAAGAGCATTGCCACTGAAGATGATTATTTCATTTGCACAAAGAGAAAGTCAAATATTATTTTGTTTGATAAAAGAAAGGCGAGGGGTGTTTGTTAAGGTCTTACAGGTGAAAAAGAGGAGATGCGCTGAGCCATGGAGCCATGGCCTGTGAGGGTAATTCTTCGAGAGTCATCCTGGGGGGTTATTGCTATCTCGAGACGATTTTTCGGGGTGAGATCTCCCAGCCGTTCCGGCCACTCGATGATGCAGACGCCATTGCCATAGAGGTATTCTTCAAAACCTAGTTCCTCTATCTCTTCTTCACCGCCAAGGCGGTACAGATCCATATGGTAAAGGGGAAGGCGGCCTTTGTACTCATGGAGCAGGCTGAATGTTGGACTGGTAATATAGTCTTCCTTACTTACCAGAAGTCCGTTGCCAATGGCCTGGGTAAGTGTGGTTTTGCCTGCCCCTAGGGCACCTATCAGGAAAATGATATCGCCAGGCATGATGAGTGGTGCCAGATGTTGACCGAAGGCAATGGTGTCTGTAAGTGAGGAGAGGGTGAAATGGCTTGACCGACTCATTTACTTAACTTTTTTATGACAAAATAGGCAACGGTATTTTGCTGGATGTTTTTTTGGTAGGGGAACGACTCCCTCCGGATTATGACAGGTGCTACACTGCTTGTCGGCTGTGCTTTTCTGCATGGTGTAGAATTTTTTATGGATATCGTTGTAGGGCATCCGTTTGGTGGTCTCGGCAGGTGCAGACCATAAAAAAACAAAGATTCCTCCGCATAGGATGAGAAAGAGGATATTGTAGAGCATGGAACTTTTTTTAGGGAGCATTGCGGGCCTCGGCGTGTATGGGTTGTAATAAATGGGTCTCGTTTTAGCGGGCCATTTCAAGGGCCGAAAATGGGACTATTTGTAATCTCAAGGCCAGGACTAAACTTTCCATAATAAACCGACAATGTAACCTTGATTTGCCGGATAATAAAAGAATCCTGGTGTGTCGGCTATGATTTTTTAGCAGACGGTGTAATTTGTTTGGAATGTAAGAGGGGTTAATGATGAGTCTTGCAATCTCTTCGCCTGATATGATTGCCGGTAAAATACCTTCACCCGTAAGCCCTGAGGCCAGGCCAGCCGCATCACCGATCAGGAAAACATTATCAAACTGATGTCCCTTGTAGTCAAAGGTGATATTTGCAGCTTGCGGTTTTATATTTTGGTAATTAATGCCCTGGTCTGTCATCCAGGCGTTAAGCTTTTCCTTTAAGTGGTGGGGTGCCATGTCCTTACGTGAACAATAAGCCCCCACCGAGGTTCGGTTTTTTTGCGGGAAAATCCAGGCGTAGCCAGTATTGAAAACTCCGGGATCCAGATGCCAAACCATGTCCGGTAAGGCCTCTGGCAGGTGGTAGTGGATACCTGCTCCAAGCAGATCGGTTGCAAGATCAAGGTGGCGTCGGACCATGGAGTTTGCCCCATCGGCACCGATTAAAATATCATATCGGTAAGTACCTGCTCTACTTGTGACCGAGCCTTTTTGGATGGAATGAATGGGGCAATCTGTCTTGATGATGGCCCCGGCCCTTGCTGCACGTTCCGCCATCCACTGGCCAAGATCGTGGCGGTTGACGGTTGAGACAATGGGAGACTGGTTTTTTATGATGGTTGTTTGCCAGCCTGATGAAACAATTTGGTTGGGGAAGTGCCTCTCAATGAGATGGAGGGGAACAGTTTCGGTCCGTCCGGCAAGGGTGATGCCTCCGGCGCAAATTTTAGGGCCAATAATCTTGTTACGTTCACAGACCAGTACCCTTTTGCCATGGCTTGCGAGGATAGTGGCGGTAGTCAATCCTCCGGGGCCGGCACCGATGATAATGATGTCAAAATGATTTGTAGGCATGGGTGTGGGTCTATCCTGTGTGGCGTGGAGTTTGGTGTCTGTGTCCGAGAAAATAGTAGTGCTGAACATGATATGCAAGAAAAAACTTTAATCATCCCATGTGATCAGGTAAGTATACTCTTGTTTTATCACAATCTGCTTTGTCGTGGATAAGCACCTAATATAAATATATTGCTTGGAGTGTGGAATGGGTACATTATCATCAGGTGGGAGTCGTTCGCGGGGCAATGGGACATCGATATTGGTAGGTCTGTTGCTCGTATGTTTTTTGGCTTGTGGTGCGCTTCTTATCTACCTTACGGAGCGTGAATTGCCAATTATTACAGCACCCCAGGTGCCAGAACTTCTTGGACCTGCAACCTCTCTAGACTTTAAGGTTGTGGATGGTCGTTCCGGGTTGCAACAGGTCACTGTTGTTTTAACTCAGAATAACAAGGCTCAGGTCTTATTTGATCAGATCTTTCCCCGGGAGTCATGGGTTGGTCAGATTGGACCGCAGGAGGTCGTCAAGAATCTTGCCCTTGATACGGAAAAACTTAACCTCGATGATGGCAAGGCAACGCTTATCATAACCGCCAGGGATTATTCCCTTTGGGGATTTGGAGCTGGCAACAAGGTTCGCACTGTTGTTGATCTTGCCTTTGATACAAAACCGCCCAGGGTGACCAGGCTTGAATCACCCCGTTATATTCGCCCCGGTGGGGCGGGGATTGTTATTTATAAAATCACCGAAGAGGTGGCAGAGCACGGTGTAAGCCTGAATGGCTATTTCCATCCCGGTTTTCCCCTTGAGGGCAAGGAAAATGTGTATGGCGCGATTATCGCCCTGCCTTTTGACAGCAAGAAAATAACCGGGGCCCATGTGGTTGCGGTTGATTTTGCTGGAAATGCCGGTAAGGCCCCTTTTGGCATGATCGTTAAGAATCGTAAATTTAAGTATGATACGATTAATATTCCGGAATCGTTTTTGTCTCTGAAAATACCTGAGTTTACGCAATATTACCCTGACATGGCCGGAACTCCAATTGAACAGTTTATTTTTATTAATACTGAGGTTCGCAAGGAAAACCGTGAAACCATTGCTAAGCTTTGTCTGAATTCGGCACCTGAGAAATTATGGTCTGGCCGATTTAATCGCATGGCTGGTGCCGGTCGGGCCGGTTATGCCGATCATCGTAATTACAAATACAAGGGTAAGACCATCGACAAGCAGGTGCATCTAGGGATGGATATCGCTTCTGTCCGGCACGCTCCGGTAAAGGCGGCTAATAAGGGCAAGGTTGTCTTTACTGATTATCTCGGTATTTATGGCAATATGGTGCTTCTTGACCATGGAACAGGTGTTTTTACTCTCTATTCCCATATGAGTCAGATCGGGGTTGTACCCGGTGATTTGGTTAAGAAAAATGCGGTGCTTGGGGCAACTGGAACGACTGGTATGGCCGGGGGTGACCATCTCCATTTTGGTGTACTTGTTAACGGCATTATTGTTGATCCACTGGAGTGGTGGGACGCCTCATGGCTTAATTTACATATTGAGAGTTATCTCAAGTAAATTTATTCTCCTCCATCTCTGCAAAGGTAAATTTTCCTCGTAATTGATTTAGGCTCAATTACGGGGATTTTTTTTACAGGGTTCATTAGCTTTGTCAAAAATAAAAATTCTTCCCGAAAATATAGCAAACCAGATTGCCGCCGGCGAGGTTGTTGAACGTCCAGCTTCGGTGGTGAAAGAGTTTGTTGAGAACGGTCTTGATGCCGGGGCCTCACAAATTACAGTAGAGGTTGCGGGGGGAGGGACTCGTCTTATTCGGGTTATTGACAATGGCGAGGGAATGGACGCCGACGATGTTTTGCTCTGTCTTGAACGGCATGGTACCAGCAAGATTCGTGAGAGTGGTGATCTGATGGCTATTTCGACCTTAGGGTTTAGAGGGGAGGCGGTGCCGTCTATTGGTTCGGTCTCAAAACTCACGATAATTTCCAAACAGGCCAATGAGTCCCTTGGCTGTCAGGCCGAGCTACAGTACGGTGTTCTGCGTAAGGTTCATGATATAGGGTGCGACACTGGTACTATTATGGAGGTGCGCCAGCTCTTTGGTAATGTTCCGGCCCGGCGTAAATTTCTTAAAACCACCCGCACCGAACTTGGTCATATTGATGAGGTCATGGTCTCCATGGCGCTGGCTTACTCCCTTGTCGGGTTTCGTTATTTGGTTGATGGCAGGATTATCCATGATTTTCCTCAAGGTTCAACCTTGGCGCAACGCGTTGCAACTATCTACAAGATGGGTAGTGAGCCCATGGTTGAGATTGCCACCAGCGGCGAGGTTAGTCTTATCGGGTTTCTCGCCGCCCCTGATGCGGTGACAGGTGTCGCGGCTAAACTTCGCCTCTTTGTCAATGGGCGCATGGTTCGTGACCGTATGGTGAACCATGCGGTTAATGAGGGGGTCCAGGGCTTTTACCTCAAGGGCAGACGTCCATGTGGTGTCTTGATGATTGAAGTTCCGCCTGAGACGGTTGATGTCAATGTCCACCCAACCAAACAGGAGATTCGCTTCCACAGGTCGCAGGCGGTGCATGGAGCTATTGCCGACGGGCTTTGCAAGGGGTTACTGGCCTATCAGGTCCAGGTGAAAAATGCGGTATTCGGCAAGTCTGATGCGGGTTTTGTTAAAGGGGCTGAGGCAGCGTCTCTACGTTTGCCTGAAGCTGGTGCTTCTGGGGGATTACAGGTTCAGGCTTTATTCACAGCTGAACCAACTGCAAGGGTTGAACCTGCACGTGTTCCACAACCTGTCTTGCCCAAGGTTGAACAGGGCGGGGTGAAACCTGTTGGCGTTGCCCCGGAAGTCGATGTATCCCACCCTGTCAAAGTACGTTCACACCAGTCGCAGGAAACAAACCCCCTGGGGGGATTGACCTATCTTGGTCAATTTAAACGTTCTTACCTGCTTTGTGAAAGTGAACAGGGTCTTGTTGTTATTGATCAACATGCGGCCCATGAGCGTCTTATATTCGAAAAATTAAAGGGCCAGGTCATGGGCAAGGTTGTGACTCAAAATCTGCTCTTTCCGGAGATGATGAGCTTTACAAGGCAACAGGTTGCTGTGCTTGCAAAGTATGGCACCGAGATTGCTGAGCTTGGTCTTGAAATTGACCATTTTGGTGGTGATAGTTATGTGGTTAAGGCCATTCCGGCCCTTCTTGGTCATCTCGGCCCTGTGGAGATTGTCACAGGAGTGCTTGATCGCTATCTGTACGCAGATATTAAAGGGGGGAGGGCGATACGGATTGAGGATATGCTCTCCGTCATGGCTTGCAAGGCTGCGGTGAAGGCCAACCATGCGCTTCTTCCTGAGGAGGGCATGGAGCTTTTGCGGCAGATGCTCGCGGCAGATGTCTTTTCCCACTGTCCCCATGGTCGGCCGGTGTATCAGTTGTTTACCGGTAATGATGTGAAGAAATGGTTTTTGCGAACCTGACTTCTTGGGCATGGTTATTGTTGAGGTTTGGTGATTTGTGAACAATATGTTCTCACGTTATTCTCAGGGGTTATAAGTTGTTATGGGGCTGCGGCGGGCAGAAGTTTTTTTCACTATTTATTGCCAAATCATTTCCCCTTTGTATATTGCTCTCTGATTTGCAGGTTAAAGATTAAAAATACATTAGGTATACCAATGACCAAGCCTCTGACCCATACTAATTTTCCTGATTTAAAGCTGATTAACCGTGGTAAGGTTCGTGATCTATATGATCTTGGGGACTCGTTGCTCCTTGTTGCTACAGATCGTATCTCAGCCTATGATGTTATCATGAATGAGCCGATTCCCCATAAGGGTGAGGTGCTTACAAAGTTATCTCTGTTCTGGTTTGATCTGTTGCAGGATATTGTGCCAAATCATCTTATTAGTGCCGATCCTGATGAGTATCCGGCCGAATGTGCGCCTTACAGGGATGATCTGCGGGGTCGCTCCATGTGGGTTAAAAAAGCGGAGCCTCTGCCGGTTGAATGTATTGTCCGGGGCTATATTTCCGGTTCCTTCTGGAAGGCCTATCAAAAGGATACTAATGTCTGCGGCTTTGCATTACCTGCGGGGATGAAGGAATCCGAACAATTCCCTGAAGTACTCTTTACTCCATCCACTAAGGCTGAGCAGGGGCTGCACGATGAGAACATCTCCCTTGAGCAGATGGAGGAGTTGCTTGGCAAGGATGTTACGGCTGAAATTAGTGAAATTTGTCTGAATTTATATCAAAAGGCCGCTGATTACGCTAGAAAGAGGGGTATTATTATTGCTGATACCAAGTTTGAGCTTGGTTGGTATGACGGAAAACTCATGCTGATTGATGAGGTGCTTACCGCCGATTCGTCGCGTTTTTGGCCCATGGACGATTATGAGACTGGACGTGGTCAGGCCTCTTTTGACAAGCAGTTCCTGCGGGATTACCTGGCAACCCTTGACTGGGATAAGCAGCCTCCAGCCCCACCACTGCCAGCGGATATTCTGGAAAAAACGGGAGCCCGTTACCTGGAAGCTGTAAGGAAAATTACCGGCAAAGATCTGTAAAAATAGGCAGGGGATAATAGGGGGGAGTCTTTGCTGATAAAAGCCGAGGTTCTCCCCTCTTTTTTTGCTTGTCTTAGACTTTTTTTACAACCCTGCGCCTTGTAATTCCTCTACGATCTTGATCTGTTCCTCAGACAATTCCTGGGGAATATCCACAACAATTTGCACTAGGATGTCGCCCCGGTCACTGCCCTTTTGCTGGGGCAGTCCCTTACCCTTTAAACGAAGCTTTGCCTTGGTCTGCATTCCCGCTGGAATCTTTACGTTTAATTCGCCCCCTTCAAGGGTGGGGACGGTTACGGTTGTACCAAGTACGGCCTCTGAAAAGGTTACAGGGCATTTAACAACAAGGTTGTTGCCCTGTCTTGCAAATTCCGAATGGGGCTGAATATTGATCCGCAGATAAAGGTTACCTGGCTGACCACCGTGGGGTGATTGCTGGCCTTTACCGGTGAGACGCAGTTTTTTTCCGGCTTCAATACCCTTGGGGATTTTAACCGAGACCCTTTCAGTGCCGTTGGCTGCAACTGTTCGCTCTGTGCCAGTGGCTACCTCCTCCAGGGTAACCCAGAGGTCCATGGTGGTGTCCTGTCCCTTTGGCGCGGCCTGATGTGTTCCGCATCCGCCGCCACAACCTCCGCCTCCGCCCTGGCTGAAAAAAGAGTCAAATGATGATCCGCCGCCCCCCTGCTGGAAGCCTCCGCCGCCAAAGTTCATGCCGAATTCTTTAAATATATCCCCTAGGTTTGAGCCTCTGAATATGTCTTCCTGGGAATATCTTTGTGAGAATCCTGACTCTCCGTACGTGTCATATTGTTGTTTCTTTTCAGGGTCTGACAGGACAGCGTACGCCTCGTTGGCTTCTTTGAATTTGTCTTCAGCCGCTTTGTCGCCAGGGTTTTTGTCCGGATGATATTTGACGGCAATCTTGCGAAACGCTTTTTTTATTTCAGTAGCAGATGCTGTTTTGTCCACGCCTAATTTCTGATAATAGTCCATGCTTAGTCTCTTTTATATGGGTGTTAAATGGTAAATTGCAGTGGCCTGAAAAAAGGCTCAAGGTTGCCTGTAAGTTCGTCTGGGCGGTAAATTATTGTTTTGAACCTATTTTTTGAATGTGAATATAAGGATGGTGCGCGGTTTTTTCAAGGGAGCCTGGGGCAATAAAAAAGGATTGTAACCAGGTTTCTTTGGTTACAATCCTTTTTGTGTTGGTAGTTTTACTTGTTTCCCCTTTAGAAGGGGACTTCGTCGCCACCTATCCGCGGCTCAGCAAGAGGTGGTTCGGTGTAGTTCCCTCCACCACCGCCACTGCTATTATCATTTTTGGAGCCTAGCATCTTCATTTCTCTGGCAACGATTTCTGTGGTGTAGCGCTTGTTACCATCCTTATCATCCCAGCTTCTGGTTTGAATACGGCCCTCAATATAGACCTGGGAGCCCTTGGAGAGATACTCGCCACAAATCTCACCAAGTCTGGCAAAGGCTACAATGCGGTGCCACTCTGTTTGTTCTTGCTGTTGTCCGTCTTTATCTTTCCAGCGCTCTGAGGTGGCAACGGTGAAATTGGCAACGGCTGTACCGCTTTGGGTGTAACGAACCTCAGGATCTCCGCCTAATCTGCCAATGAGAGTAGCTTTGTTTAACATTGTTTTAATCTCCGACTTGGTTTTTGTATTCAGTTACTGATAGTCTCAGCAACCACTCGATGCGTAATGGCGAACACAATATATGTTTTTCAAGGGGTACGCAATCAATTAAAAATTAATTAGGAGTACGCTGAAATGCCAGATCAAGGTTGTCAGGTAATTTGCTTGATTCACCTGGGGCAAAGCCACATTCCTGCCATATTTCATCACTTTCCATGCAAAAATACAGGCAGGTATGTTCTGCTGCATGTTGCCTGAGGAGACCGAGAATATAGGAGTACATCTCAACGCGTAATGATCTGAAATATCGATATTTGTTATCAAGTCCTATGATGAATTCCTCGTGGAAAAAGGTCGATGATGGAAATCTGGTCAGGGCAAAGGGTTTTAGGGCCGGCAGAAAACGAAGGGCGCCAAGGCTGATCCAGGATATCTTCTCGGCCGGAACGGTTGTAAACAGGGTTTTGATGGTCTCTTTATATCCCTCTTTCCAGCCCTTATGATAGATAATTGGGTCAAAATGAAACCCCAGTTTATAGCCTTTGCCCGTACAGATTTTTGCGGCGGAAAGCCTCTGGCTGAGAGATGCGGTACGTATTTCTTCTTTGGCCATAATTGTTGTGGCATTCAAGGACCAGGACACCATGGTTTTGCCGTTATGGTCAAGATCAAGCAGGTTCTGGATATTGGCTGATTTGGTTTTAAGCTCAAGGATACCGTGGGATTTATCCCGCATATAGTTGACCAGAATCGGACTGAGTCCGGTGAGGTTGTCGATGGCGAGGGAGTCGGTAAACTCACCAGTACCAATTCGCCAAAACTGATTGGTGCGTAAAAAGGCGAGATCAAGCTCCTGCAACAGGTCGTCGGTGTTAACAAAAAAGGACATCCAGTCGTTATTTAGATAGGCCTGGAGGATACAGTACACACAGTCCATGGGGCACCCCATGCCGATATTCAGTACCTGGTAATCGCAACAGCGGTATTCCTTGGTGGCTGGGCATGGTTTAAAAAAACTCCCACGGTTAGTGCAGAGTACGAGGTTATGTTTGCCCTTTGACAGTCCGTGAGGGGAGGGGGAGGCACCCCTTTGTGGCCTTGCTCCTGCCGGAAGAATTTTAACTGGCACGTTGGCTCTTGCACAGATGGCCTGGGCCAGAGCAGAGTCTTGACACTCCTCATCAAGATAGATGGTGCGGATATGGGACGCGGGGTCGTATGGTGGTTTCATGGCCCCCAACATAGTCGAAAGGGGTGATATTGGTCAATAAACCTCTGAAATGGGACTCCATTTATAAGGGTAAGGTAACTTCGGCATGGACAGTCTCTGGTGCTTTATGTATTATCCTTGTCCTTGATTTAACAAAATTTTTAATACTTTCTATTCCAGGGTCTGCGTTACATTTCGTTGTAGACTTGAAAACCGGAAATACATAAGAGTCTGATGGATTAATATGAGTGCATTTACAAAACTTGTGGCCAAGCGGCGCACCTTTGCCATTATCAGTCATCCCGATGCCGGGAAAACAACACTTACTGAAAAATTACTCCTCTTTGGTGGGGCCATCCAGATGGCCGGGGCGGTAAAGTCTCGCAAGACCGATCGCCATGCCACCAGTGACTGGATGAGTATTGAGCAGGAGCGCGGGATTTCAGTGACCTCATCGGTTATGAAATTCAATTACCGTGATTATGAAATTAACCTGCTTGATACCCCAGGGCACCAGGATTTTTCCGAGGATACCTACCGTGTTTTAACGGCCGTTGATTCAGCTCTCATGGTGATTGATTTTGCCAAGGGTGTCGAGAATCAGACCGAGAAGTTGATGGAGGTCTGCCGGATGCGCAATACGCCCATCATTACCTTTATCAACAAGATGGACAGGGAGGGGCTTGATCCCCTCACTATCATGAGTGAGATTGAAGACAAATTACAGGTAGAGTGTGCGCCACTATCCTGGCCTATTGGTATGGGCAAGCAGTTTAAGGGGGTGTATAATCTGTATGAAAAGAAACTCCATCTCTTCACACCCTCCAAAGACTCCATAACAGAAGGGGTTATTATTGACGACCTGAATGATCCGGTCCTCGATGAACTACTCGGTGATGATGCAGACATTCTGCGTGAGGACTTGGAGCTTCTTGAAGGTGCAGCCAATCCGTTTGAGCTTGAACACTATTTAAATGGTAGTCAGACCCCTGTCTTTTTTGGTTCAGCGATTAATAATTTTGGGGTTAAAGAGATGCTTGACGCCTTCGTTGAGTTGGCCCCACCCCCTGGTACTCGCAAGGCCGTTAGCCGTGAGGTTTCTTCTAATGAGGAAGATTTTTCCGGTTTTGTCTTTAAGATTCAGGCCAATATGAATCCGGCTCACCGGGATCGAATTGCCTTTTTTCGGATTTGCTCGGGGACATTCAAACGGGGGATGAAGGTAATGCATCACCGTATCGGAAAACCCATTACCCTCTCCAATGCCACGATTTTTATGGCTCAGGATCGTGCCAATGTCGAGGTGGCGTATGCTGGTGATATTATCGGCCTGCACAATCATGGGACGATAAAAATTGGCGATACATTTACCCAAAAAGAAGAGTTGCAGTTCACCGGGATCCCAAGCTTTGCCCCTGAACATTTCCGCCGGGTTATTCTTAAAAACCCGTTAAAGACCAAACAACTGCAAAAGGGGCTGGTGCAACTTGCCGAAGAAGGGGCAGTGCAAGTATTTAGGCCTCTTATTGGTTCCGATTATATTCTGGGGGCCGTTGGTGTGCTCCAGTTCGATGTGACCATGGCTCGCTTAAAGGATGAATATTGGGTTGATGCTATCTATGAACCGGTTGATTATGCGGCGGCTAGATGGATTGTCTCCACCGATAAAAAGAAATTGAAGGAGTTTGAAATCAAGAATCGTGGCAGCCTTTCCACCGATGCTGAAGGGCATCTCACCTATCTTGCTCCAAGTCAATGGCAGATTGGCTATGTTGAGGAGCAGTGGCCGGATATTCAGTTTTTAAAGGCCAGGGAAAACAACTAGAGGTGGGTACTTGGATGGGAGTGTATCCTTGGGGTTTGTGCAACGGTATAAAGCGGATTATCCTGGTTGGACTCTTCTGCCTATTGCCAGTGGGGGTGCAGGCGGCCCCAGGTCAAAATGGCGAGACTTGTCATGTGCTGGTTTTGCACTCGTCCTCCGGTGGTAATCCATGGGTTGAGCAGGTCAATGAGGGCTTATTTTCTGTACTGCGTAATCTGGATCAACAAAATACTCATCTCTATGTTGAATATATGGATAGCCTGCGGCTTGATTCCGGGAATGATTTTAGTGGTTTTCGTTCTCGTCTGCAGGAAAAGTACGCAGGTGTCGTTTTTGACGTGGTGGTCGCGGTGGATGACCAGGCCATTGACCTGACCCGGCAGTATCGTTCTAAACTCTTCCCAAAAGCAGAAATTGTGGCCTGTGGCATGATTGGCACAGAGCCAATTGCAGACTATGCGATACCTGGTTTTTTGACCGTTGTCGAAAATGTTGATGCCAGGGCGACCCTTGCCGCAGGTCTTGCTCTTTTCCCGCAAACAAAACGTGTTATCATTATAAATGATGTCTCCTATGATGGTCTGAAACTGCAATCTCATCTCGCCCGCCTTGCTGAGAAGTATCCGGATATTCGTTTTGACTATCCATCTGGTTTTACTCTTGAGGAGGTGGTTGAGTATCTGCATACTGACGTGGATAATGCCCTTGTTATACTGGCAAATTTCAACTTGGACAGTAGGGGGAATGTGTCTGGCAATGATCGTTCGGCAAGGATTATTGCTTCACGTTGCCAGGTGCCAATTCTCACCATGTGGAATCATTATTTGGGCAGCGGCGTCTTTGGCGGAAGGATGATTGACGGGGTGGCTCAGGGCGTCCAGGCTGGCAGGTTTGCCCAGCAGATCCTCCTGGGTGAAGATGTGAATGTGGGTTCCACGGTTAAAACAACGACCAATGAGTACCTGTTTGACTACAGAAAAATGAAGTTGTTTGGGGTCTCGTATGCGGATTTGCCAGAGGGGAGTCGGGTGACCGAAGAGCCGCAATCGGTGTTGTGGAAGTATAAAAAATTTGGCTGGACAGCCCTGTTTATGGCCCTTGCCCTCGAGGCAACAGTTATTATCCTGTCTGTCCTTATTTACCGAGCCAAGAAGGCCGAAGCGGCAATGGAACTGCACCGGAACAAGCTGGAGGACCTGGTGCTTGAACGGACCCATGAGCTTACTACGGCCAATAAACAACTAACCAACGAGGTGGCTGAACGTAAGTGGGTTGAGGCTGCACTGCTTGAATCTGAAGAGGTGTTGCATCAACTTTCAACCAACCTTTTGACGGTACAGGAAAATGAACGTCAGCGGATTTCCGTGGAGTTGCATGATGAACTCGGTCAATCTCTGGCTGCTCTGAAACTTCAGGTTCGCGGGCTGCTCCGGGGGTTGGGGAATGAGTCTCTTGATCTTCTGCAACAGGAGTGTGATGATCTGCGCTCCTCTATTAATGATATTATTGAAAATGTTCGCAGGTTATCGCGTGACCTGTCTCCCATTCTCCTTGAAGATTTAGGCATAGATGCCGCCCTTGATTATCTGGTAAATAATTTTGCCAAACTCTCTGGTATTGATGCCAGGATTAACCTCATTGAGATTAACACCTACTTTGGTCACAAGGCCCAACGGGTTATATATCGTATTGTTCAGGAAGCCTTGAATAATATGAGTAAGCATGCCGATGCTACCTGGTTTGAAGTGTCCATCAAAAAACAGAAAAATCGTATCTTTCTCGTTGTTAAAGATAATGGAAAAGGTTTTAATGTCGAGCAGGTTTACGCCTCGATCAGTCCGGAAAAAGGCATGGGGCTTACGGCTATGGGAGAGCGGGTACGGATTCTCCGGGGTAGTCTCGATTATGAATCTGAACCGGGCCGGGGTACAGCAGTTCATATAACCCTGCCCATTTGATTCCATGGCGGAAATGGGTCGGTTCCTGTCTTTTTAAACTGTCAAGGCCTGCGGACGGTGTAAGTCTTGCCTGTTATTCTTTGGAAATTTTCGTTAAAGGGGTGAAATATGGGTGTCTGTCGCGTTGTTTTGGCGGATGATCATGCTTTAATTCGGCATGGTATCAAAAAAATAATTGAAGATGAGCCGAGTCTTGCCGTTATTGGTCAAGTGGGTGACGGGCTTGAACTGCTTAATTTTATTAAGAAAATTGCTCCAGATGTTATTCTTCTTGATATCTCCATGCCTAATCTTCGTGGCATTGAAGCCATTGGTGAATGTAAGAAGATTTGCCCTAAGGTAAAGATTATTATGCTCACCATGCATAAGTCGAAACAGTATCTCTGCCATGCCCTTTCTGCCGGAGCTGACGGTTATGTGCTTAAAGAAGACTCCGACACCGAGCTTCTCACCGCCATTGACAATGCCTTGGCAGGTACTCTCTTTATTTCGCCGGTTCTGGCTGATGAGCTTAATGATGAAGAGATCAAGGCCTGTAAGGAGAAAAAAGGGGTGGTTACGGACACTCTGACCCCACGTGAGAGACAGGTTCTTAAGCTTGTTGCTGAGGGTAAGACCAGTCGTGAGATTGCGGAACTGCTATCAATTTCCACCCGCACGGTTGAACACCACCGGGCAAATCTGCTAAAGAAATTGAATATTTCCAATACGGCAGATTTAATCAAATATGCCATCCGCAAGGGCTACGTCTTGTCATCTTCTTGATTTTTCTCAGCAATGTCCTTTTAAGGACTTGCGATGGGATTTTTGTGATAAAAATATAATTTCTCCAGGCTGAGGATGTGGCGCCTTCTCCCTATCCTTTGGCTGGTGTTAATATTTAGTTAATTACTAATATTCTAGGCCTCTCTTTTTATCTCCCTGAAATTCTGTTTTTTCAAAATAAAGCCCCACTTAATTCTTTACAATGCGTATATGTTGTGGTTTTATCTCTCTGTTGCCACCATATTTAGTATATTGTTATTCTTTGGCGTTTTGCCAGAGAGGAGTCCAACCCCACGCGAGATATAACTATTTTAGCTGTTGACGGAGAAGTGTCAGGCTACCTTGGTTTCCAGCCAAGCTACCCCTTTAGGTAAGCTGTTTTGTGTTACTGGTAAAACAGCTCATTCGTGATTTTATCGGTAATGCGCCCCAATGAAGAGAGGAAAAAACATCATGTCGAAGAAAATGAAAAAAACACAAGCAACCATCCCATCCCATGCCCCTAAACCCAAGTTTGCAGATAATGCCATCACTGTCCTTGAGCGCCGTTATCTGCTGAAGGATGTGACAGGGAAGGTCGTTGAGGAGCCTCAGGATATGTTGTGGCGTGTTGCTTCGACCATTGCTAGCGCCGATAAGAAGTATGATAAAAAGGTTGATCTGGATGCTGTGGCTCTTGATTTTTATACCATGATGGCTGAGTTTGATTTTATGCCAAACTCCCCCACCCTGATGAATGCCGGGCGGGAACTAGGTCAGCTTTCTGCCTGTTTTGTTTTGCCTGTTGAAGATTCCATGGACTCTATTTTTGAGGCGGTGAAGCAAACCGCACTCATCCATAAGAGTGGGGGGGGGACCGGTTTTTCTTTCTCTCGCATTCGGCCACAGGATGATCTGGTCTATTCAACCAAGGGTGTTTCCTCCGGCCCTATCTCCTTTATGGGTGTTTTTGATATTGCCACCGAAACCATTAAGCAGGGTGGAACCAGACGCGGTGCTAATATGGCCATGCTCCGTGTTGATCATCCGGATATTATGGATTTCATCAAGGTTAAGGCCGACCTGACTAAGCTTAATAACTTTAATATCTCTGTGGCAGTCACCGATGCCTTTATGGCCGCGGTGGAAAATGATGAGGATTACGATATTATTAATCCCCGTGATAAAGAGGTGGTTTCCCGGAAAAATGCCAGGAAGGTCTTTAAACAGATTGTCAAACAGGCCTGGTTTTCCGGTGAGCCTGGTATTGTTTTTATTGACCGGATGAACGATGATAATCCGACCCCTGCCCTCGGCGCCTTTGAGGCCACAAACCCCTGCGGCGAGCAGCCACTTCTGCCCCACGAATCCTGTAACCTTGGCTCCATCAACCTTTCTAATATGGTTATAGATGGGGTGTTGGATTATGCCAAGCTTGGGGATATTGTTAGTAAAGCCGTGCATTTTCTTGATAACGTCGTTGAACTCAACCGTTATCCCCTTGAGCAGATCAAGAAGATGACCCAGGCAAACCGCAAGGTCGGCCTGGGGGTAATGGGATTTGCTGATATGCTTATTAAGCTTGAGATCCCATACTCTTCTCCTGAAGCTGAAGAGGTTGCCAGTAAGCTGATGAAGTTTATCAATGATAGTGCTTTTCAGGCGTCGTCAAGCCTGGCCCAGGTTCGGGGTTCTTTCCCGAACTTTAAGAAATCGGTTTATTTTGATAAAAATCCGGATCTTCCCGTGCGGAATGCCACCAGAACAACCATTGCCCCCACCGGTACCATTTCTATTCTGGCTGGATGTTCAAGTGGTGTTGAACCCTTATTTGCCGTGTCCTATGTGCGCCGGGTTATGGATAATGATGAGCTTTTTGAGGTGAATCCGGTTTTTGCAAGGCTGGCTAAAGAGCAGGGGTTTTACGCCAAATCATTGCTAAAAGAGATTTCCGAGAAGGGTACGGTGCAGGGACTTAGTAAAGTTCCTGCCAAGTACAGGCGTATTTTCGAAACGGCCCATGATATTACGCCCCAAAACCATATTGATATTCAGGCGGCCTTTCAGGCCCATACCGACAATGCGGTTAGCAAAACCATTAACTTCTCCAATTCTGCCACCGAGCAGGATGTGCATGATGCCTATATGCTGTCCTTTGAAAAGGGCTGTAAAGGGGTAACGATTTACCGGGATGGCTGTCGTGAAAATCAGGTTCTGTCAACAGGAACCACAGAGGCCAAACAGGGTGAGACCTCTGCTGTGACCGGTCATAGAGTTAAACGTGATCGCCCCCGGAAGTTGACCGGTTCCACCTACCAGATGGAAACAGGTTGTGGTCCCATGTATGTGACCATTAATGAGGATGAACAGGGACGACCCTTTGAATTGTTCAATACGGTTGGCAAGGCGGGGGGCTGTGCGGCAAGTCAGTGTGAGGCCATTGGTCGCCTGGTGTCTCTGGCCTGGCGTTCAGGTCAGGATGCCGAGCCTATTCTGCGCCAGCTTGTGGGTATTAGTTGTCATAAACCGTTTGGTTTTGGCAAGAATAAGGTGGTCTCCTGTGCGGACGCCATTGCCAAGGCTGTACAGCAGCATATGGAGTCAAATGGTGCTGACTGTAGTCCCTGTGATGAGTCCCACTCTATGTTTGGTGCCTGCCCTGAATGTGGAGGTGCTGTTGAGCATGAGGGAGGGTGTTGTGTTTGCCACGATTGTGGTTATTCAGAATGCGGCTGATTGCCGTTGTTTAAGAGGGACAAAAAAAAGGCATCTGCGGATCATGAATCTGCAGATGCCTTTTTTTTTGGGTTCATCACGGATTACCGTTCTTTATGCAAGGCGACCCCACCGGCGGTCGAAGGCTGTCTGCTGATACTCCGGTTTCAATCCACGCCCTGCATGGAGGGTGACGACAAGCCGTATATCCGCTTGTTAGGATTCAGACACAAATAACAATATAGGAGAACACATAAATGAACAAATCAAGCCTTTCCGAAACCTTTGAATTTTTTAGAACACACCTTCCCCAAGAAGAAGATATAATCTTAACAATTTTAAAAGGGCATTTAATAATAGAAGATAAAGCAACATTTGTTCTGTAAATTCCGTTATTCCTTCTCTGGCAACATGCCAGTAGTTCAGCCGTTCAAAACTGTCAAGGCCAAGCCCTTCGGGTGATCCCTTTGGTCACAGTCTGGACAGTTTTGAACGGCTGAACTGAACCT
>JAJRUT010000120.1 GCA_024277655.1 Deltaproteobacteria bacterium
AGGTGTTGCGTGTGGCCCTTGGCGATTCTGCTGACCATGTTTTGGTGACGATTGGCCTTGAACTTCATTACGCACAACTGGTGCGAAGCTCTAGTCTGTTTTGGAATGTCAGTGGTATAGGACTTGATATCAGCCTGCTTGGTGGGGCAAAAATGCGTACTCAATCCATGGAGGCTATTCTTGCTGGGGGTGTGGCGTTTATTAATCCTGAGGATCAGTCAGGGCCTGCTCCCGCCGGGAGTGTATTTATGTTACATGAGAGACCTAGGGAAAGGTGGCTTGGCTATCAGCGAAAGTTGCCGGATTTTTCAAAAAAATAAAAAACAGGCTTCTGTTTTAGGCTATTTCGCAGGGGTGACAATGGGCCATAAGTCTTGAGAGGGAACCTCAAAGGCGCGAAGGATACCAAGAACAGCAGTGGAATGGCGATTTTTTGGCTGGACGTTTTAAAAATGGACAGTTTGAACAGTTGCACAATGAAAGCAATAAAAATACATGGGAGATACGGTTATTATTCATCTAGGAAAAAGAAAACTACGACTATTTTTACGGACAGCTGTAATGGTTCTAGCTAGCATCGGTCTTGTTGTTTCGGCAACGCCAAGCCAGGCCACCATGGATCTGCGGGCCGTATTTAAAAAGGTAAGTCCAGCCATTGTTGAGATCAGAACAATAAGTGTCGATCAGGTGGCAATCTCCCTTGAAACAGATGAGTTTGTCGAACATCGTGGCCTTGGTTCAGGTGTCCTGATTGATCGTGAGGGTCTGATCCTCACAGCGTCCCACGTGGTGCAATCGGCGGATAAGGTCGTTGTGGTTTTTAATGATGGTAGAATTGTTACAGCTATAGTGGTGTCGTCGGCGCCCCAGGGTGATGTTGCCCTCCTTAAACTTGAAGAAAAAATAGATCTGCCGGAGCCCATTGTTCAGGCTGATTCCGATCTGGTTGAAGTGGGGTTACCGGTTGTCGTAGTTGGTGCTCCTTATGGACTTAGTCACTCTCTGTCGGCCGGATATATCAGTGGTCGGCATTTGATTGACTCCATGAGTTTTGGTTCGGCAAAGATTGACGTTTTTCAAACGGACGCGGCGATTAATGTAGGAAATTCCGGAGGGCCACTGCTTAATCTTGATGGGGAGCTGATTGGTATTGTTAGTCATATCAAGACCTTGTCTGGAGGGTTTGAGGGTATTGGTTTTGCGGTAACCTCAAATCAGGTGAAATCTCTTCTTGAAAAAACCGATTTCTGGTCCGGTATAGAGGGGAGGCTTGTGGATGGGAGGATTGCCGAATTGTTAAATGTCCCCCAAAAAGCGGGACTCTTGGTGCGGAAGGTGTCAGCTAATTCCCCTGGGGCTGAGATGGGGCTTAGACCAAGTTCGGTGCCGGTGAGTTTTGATGGCGAGGAGTATCTGATCGGTGGCGATATTATCCTGAAAATAGGTGATATCGAAGTGACAGGTGATAAGAGTTTTGACGAGAAGGTTAGGGCCTATATCCATGGTTCCTGCAAAGGTACACACCGGCTTGAGATTGTTTTTCTGCGTGGCGGGAAGATTATGTCTGCTGTGGTTGAAATCTAAATCTATTCGTGTTGCGTCCCGTGTGATGATGAATATATAGATGTTGGGCCAATTTAAAACACGATATCTGCAGATTTTGGACAAAAAAATAGGGCAGAACCTGTCGGTACAACTTGCACGGGATGACAGGACTGCCCTGGGGGCACAGAGTAAGGTTGGCTGGAATCAGTTTGTGGTGGAATATTCACCGTCTGAGTAGGTTGTGAGCAGGTTATTTAACTGGCTCTGCTGATTCTCGTCCAAGAGTGTAAATTTCATTCCCAATCGCCGAAGAACTGTAGTGTTATTCGTGGAGGAAATAGGGGTGTCAGAGGTGTAGACAGTGGCACAACCGATCTGCTTGAGAAGATAGCCTTCAAGATTGTTGATCAGATGTATTTCAGAAAAATTCACGTTGCTCGTATCCGGGTGAACCATAAGCTCTATGGCAATTCCAGTTTGGCTAATATTAACAATTTCGCCAAAGTTCTCAGATCCAAAAGCAATAAAGCCCCTTTTGAGACGATGCCGTATTGCTTGGCGAGTCTCAAGGTTGCTGCTTTGTTTGCCCGATTTTGAGCCGGTCTGTGAACCTGTTGAATACATTCGTAAACTCTCTAAAACTTTTTTTAACTGCCTTAAGTGACTACATTTTCGCTAACACTTTCGTTATTGATGGGGCTACATTACGATGTTTCTGTTGAGGCGACAATTAGCAGAGTGTTTAAAAACGACTTAGGCGAAACGCCTAGATGTGGACTGGTTGCTTCAGGTGTTAGGGAGCCTTGGGTTATTGTTGCAGTTGGTCGTGGAGTCTGACAATAAGTTCACTGGTGGTTTGGCAGTTCATTTTTTTCATGATGTTGGCGCGGTGGACCCGAACGGTTTTGGGGCTTATAAATAAAATTGTGGCCACCTTGGCCGTGTCAAACCCCTGGCCGATAAGGCTGGCTATTTCTTGCTCTCGCGGGGTTAATGTCGAGGACGGCTTGCCAGTTTCTGCCTGTTTTCCGGTGATCATGGTGTCGATTATTTTGGTGGAAACCGTCGGGCTGAGGTAGGTTTGGCCTGCGTGTACAGTGCGGATGGCTGCCTCCAGTTCGCTGGGGGGGTCCAGTTTGAGGACGTATCCCCGGCTCCCGGCCTGCATTGACTGTTGGATAAAGTCGGCATTGTCATGCATGGAGTACATGACAACTGCTGTTTTTGTAGCCACTCTCCGCACAGAAGGAATCATCTCAATACCACTCATGCCTTGCATGGTGATATCAAGAATGGCCACATTCGGTTGTTGCTGAGCGATGACCCGTAGTCCCTCAATACTATTTCCGGCCTGGCCTACGACTTCAACATCCTTGAACTTTGCCAGCATACTGACAATGCCCTGGCGTAAAAGGGTGTGGTCGTCAACAAGGACTGTTGTTATGGTTTCTATGGCTGAAGACATGGTGACCTGGAAATGTGATTAAATGTAAAATTTTATACATCTGAATGGATGTCTTTTTAGCAAAAGTTCAAAAAGTATAGTTGTTGTTTGGACGTGAACGAAAAGGCTTGTGCCTATCAGGTGCAACTGGCGCGTATCATACGGCAAAACAAAAAGTTTGCCAGCATTATTCGCGACGAGGAGTCTGTTGGACTTAGAGAATCGCAGTGAACTTAGGAAATCAAGACTTTTTTCTGCCACAAGCGGAGACAAATAACAATTCTTACCGGTTTTATGTCTTCACAATTTCTTAATCGGACATTACTGAATAAATTTATATCTTAAGGCCGATATGCTCACAGTTTTATAGTAATATCGGTATCGCTAGTAAAAACAGGGAGTCTTATGGTCATAATCGTCCCCCATCCCTCTCGGCTGGCCACGTCGATTTTGCCGTGATGGCGTTTAATAATCCCATAAATTACCGAAAGACCGAGACCAGTACCCTCGACCTCTGGTTTTGTTGAAAAGAAAGGCTGGAAAATTACGTCCTTATGCTCTCTTTTAATGCCCTTGCCTGAATCTGCCACAGCGATTTGGATCATGTCGCCAACCCTTTGGGTGGTGATCGTTATTTGTCCTCCAGTCTCCCCCATTGCGTGGGTTGAGTTGTTAAATAAATTTAGAATAACCTGCTTGAGCTGATCTTGAATCCCGGCAACAGGGGGTAGCATTGGACTATAATTTTTAACGATAGTGATGTCGTTTTGGGTAAGGTTTTTACTTGATAAGAGGACCATGGAGTCAATAACCTCATGGATGTTGACGGCCTCAATAGTGCCACTTGTCGGGCGGTTGAAGTCCTGAAGGTTTGAGATGAGCCCGGTGATTCTGTCACATTCTTCCACGGCCATGGCAGCCATCTCCCGCTCGTCAATCTTCAGCTTTCCCTGAACCAGCAGATTGACAATAAAGAGGCGGATGGCGACAATGGGACTACCAAATTCATGGGCAATGGAGGCCGCAAGTTTACCAATGGCACTAAGTTTTTCGGCATGAAGGAGCTGATCATAGGTCTTTTGTAGTTCACTTGTTTTTTCTTCAACCCGTTTTTCTAGAAGAATGCGCGCTTTTTGTAAATCCCTGGTGATGATCTTCTTTTCTTTTATTTCCTTTTCCAGTCGTTTGTTGGCATTATGAAGATCCCTAATTTTAGCCTGGATTTCAGCGGCAAGAGTGTTATGCCCTAGGGCGAGATCTTTGTTCATGGCTGCCAGACTGACTTGCTGGTCGTGTTCGTCAAAGAGAAGTACGGCAAAAATTGTCAACAGAAAGGCAGTACAGAGAAACTCGCCGATAAAGATATTATTGATGAGTCCGGCCCGCACTCCATAATCATGAATTCCGCCCAGGAAGGTGCAAAGGAGGGCCATACGCGAAAAGAGTCCATGGGCCCCGATAGTTTCGGTGGTCAGTAACTTAAAGAGGGTATAACAGCAAAAAATAAAGGTGATGAGCCCATAAAACGTTAATACCGGGCCGGGTACGCCATAGCGATAGTCAAAGGTAATGGCAAAGAACGTTTTTTGTTGGTGAGTAATTGGTCCTGAAAGGAAGTAGTTGGATGGTATGGTGAGACTGATGAGTGCGGTTAGTAGGCCAAATATTTTAGGAATTGGACTGGGCTTCTTAAAGTTAATGCCGTAAATAATAAAGGACCAGGCTGAAAAGCTGACCATGAGAAAGAAGAGGCGTGACCTGTGCAAATAGAGTGGTGTGGGGGGCGGAACATCAAAGGAGAGCAATAGCCCGAAAAAAACATAGAGGCAGCCACTGAATGTGGCCACTGAAAAGTAAAAATAGTTATTGAGTTTTTTATGGACGATAAAAACTTTGCCCAGATGGTAGAGGGAAAAGCAAAAAAGTATAGCCGTAATATGTGAGAGAATGAGTTGGGAGGTATTCATAACCTGCTCAAGGTAGCCAGTGGTGTGGTGGAAGTCAAGTAATCGGCAAAATGCACTACTGTCCCCATAACTCGTCAGTAAAACAGGCCAGAGAAGACAAGCTTGATGCTGATGGTTTTCATACAATGCGTCAGCAGTATGCAAAACCTATCCTCGCCAAGATGAAGGCGTGGCTGCTTGAACGGGCAGGCAAGGTGACACCCAAAGCTCGTTTGGTAAAGCTGTGGGCTACTGCCCCAATGGGAAAAACATTTCGGAAGAATGGCTAGATACTTGCGTCAAAATTACGGCGTTTTTCTCCCCCAAAAGGCTATTGGACTAAAAAACCTCAATACAAACGCAACAAACTAGTAAATTGGCTAATATTTTGCAAAGATCCTACTTGGTTGCTAGTTCAACCGACAAAACGGGAGTGGCTGCCACTAAGTTATCTCCGTGAAAATTTGAAGCAATAAATGGGTTATTCTTCTCCTTGGACTAATTCGACTGTTTTTTTTGCTTGGTTATAAACATCGTTTTTGTTCGGTTCCTCGCTATTTTTAGTTATGATACGCTAATCTAACTGGATATCCTCCTATGGGGTGGTGATATCCTGAAACGGGATAGTATCATATGATTCGTGTTGCTTCTAGTCTTATTGAAAAAATATACTGCTTTTGTTGGTCGGGAGGGTGTGCCTCGGGCGAAGATTCGGTATTATGGGATGTGGTTGCGTTTTTATTTGGACTTTTGCCATCGGTATGATTGTTTTGATTATGATTTGGCTAGTGTGCCGGATTTTATTGACAAGGTTATTGAGAAGGGGCGTACTGGTTATCCTGTTCGCCAGGCTCGGCATGCGGTTGAGCTTTTTCTGGGTATGGGGGGCTGTGCTGGTGATGCTGTTCGGCTAGATGATGGTGATTCTTTAGTTGCGTATGGGGAGGCTTGTGATCCGCAGAGGTCTGACCATCCGGGTAATGCGGTTTCGGTTGAGTATAAGCAAGGCGATGGTATGCTTCCTATTGATCCCATTGATCCTATTGATCCTATTGAGCAGCCTGAGAGTAAGCCTGTTGTTGAACTTGATTGGGACGGGGTGCTTGCTGGTCTAAAAGATGCTATCACCGTTCGCCATTATTCGCCAAAGACATTAAAGACGTATTCTGCTTGGGCTCGTAAATTTAGGATTTTCCTTGAAAGCAAAAATCCGGTGGATATTGATGTTGGTGATGTAAAGGATTTCCTGACTTGGCTTGCTGTTGACCAGAATGTTTCGGCGTCGAGTCAGAATCAGGCTTTTAATGGCTTGTTGTTTCTATTCCGTAATGTGTTTGGCGAGGAATTTGGTAAGGTCGACGGGGTGGTTCGGGCAAAGCGCAAGCCGTATATCCCAGTGGTGTTGTCTCGTCGTGAGGTGGATTGTATCATTGAGCTTTGGGGGGATCCTTATAGGCTCATTATTAGTTTGATGTATGGTTGTGGTCTTCGTATTTCGGAATGTTTGTCGCTCAGGGTGCAAAGTTTTAATTTTGATATGAAGATTCTCACCATCCATGACGGTAAGGGGAAGAAGGATCGCACGGTGCCTATTCCGGATGCGCTTATGGAGGTATTGCAGGAGCAGTTAGGCCGTGTCATGGGACGACATGAGAAAGATTGCAAGTTTGGTTTTGCTGGTGTCTTTTTATATGGACAGCTTGAAAAGAAATATAAGAATGCGGCAAAGGAATTGATCTGGCAGTGGTTCTTCCCGGCTAATAATTTGACGAAGGTTGTTGGGACGGGTGAAAAGAGGCGGTATCACATCCATGAAACATCTTTGCAAAAGGCTTTGCGTAAGGCTGTGTCTAAGGCTCGGATTCCAAAGAGGGTTACTTCGCACACCTTTAGGCATAGCTTTGCCAGTCATCTTCTTCAGGCCAATTATGATATTCGCACCATTCAGGAGTTGCTCGGTCATAGCGATGTTCGTACAACAATGATCTACACCCATACGGTGAAAAGTGTCACCTTGAAAGATGTAAAGAGTCCGCTCGATTTTTAAATTGTTTTTCAGATGGAATAAGTAGTGCCAGGATAATGGCCGCCAACCCAACCCCTAAAAAGCAATAATAGGACAGGCGTAGGCTACGTATGAAGGCTGCAGCCTGGTCGTCTGTGTAGTCCTTCATGTCTAGTCCTCCGGTGAGATGTGAGAAGAACAAGGAGAAGGTGAGGGTTGCCAGGGCAATGCCCAAGAGCATGCCAAGGGTGCGTCCGGTGGCATGGAGGGCTGCAACGGTGCCGGTGTGCTGATTTATGGTTTGGCGTAGGGCCATGGTGGAATTTGGTGATAAAAACAGGGAGAGCCCTATTCCAAAGCAGGAGAGACGCAATGCCACCGTTAGGGGGGTTGTTTGACTGGAAAGGGTCGTGAATAGAAATAGGCCGATGGTACAGATGCTAAGGCCGCAGGTGGCGATGATCTTGGCATCGGTCTTGTCGGCAAGCCAGCCGGCGATGGGGGCGGTGATAAGGGCGGTTATGGGAATGGCAAGCATAACAATACCGATTCCGGAGCTTGTGGTGTGGAGTATCATTTTGAGATAAAACGGAGTTAGGATCAGAACGGAAAAGAGGCAAAGAAAGACGAGAAACACGGTGGTAGTGCTGATGCAGATGACTCGCCTGGCAAAGAGGCCTGTGGGGATCAGGGGGGCGGGTGATGATGGGGTTTTATTGCGCGATAGGGTTTGTTCTCTTCGTATAAAGAGGATGAGCGCGGTGAGACTCAGGCCAAGTCCTGTTGTGGTTACTCCTGCTTTTGCGTTGATATCTGTCGCGTGGCTCAGAAAATAGGTGGTGGAGGTCAGGAAAATCAGCCACCAGACCCCCCCTAGCCAGTCAAAGGGTGGGCTTTTTTTGATTGGCATAGGTCTGGTGATTGTTTTTAAGGCCAATAAGGCGGCCAGAAAGCAGGCGGGAACTGGCAGGAGGAAAAGGGTGTGCCATGAGTAAAATTCGAGAACAAGGCCACCAACAGCAGGGCCTGCCATCAGACCGATGGCTGTTGCGACACCTATGAGACCAAGGGAACTACCTAGCTTTTCGGCCCCGAAGGCTGTTTTTATCATTGCCGGGCCATTGGCCATGAGCATAGCAGCACCTAGTGCCTGGCAGAAGCGGCTCAGAACAAGGATGTTGAGACTTGGTGCCCTTGAGCAAAGGAGGGAGCCGGTGCCAAAGATGAATAGACCAGCGGTGTAGAGATTTCCCCGGCCGAAGCGGTCAGCAAGATGGCCCCAGAAGAGCATGGTGACGGATGTGGTGAGGAGGTACATAAGAACCACCCACTCTGTCTTGCCAAGGCTTGTGTCAAAGTCTTCCATGATAAATGGCAGGCTGATATTCACCATGGAAGAGTCCATGGTGGAAAAAAAGACGCCGGTGGAAACAAGGAAGAAAATCAGCCACTTATTGGGTTTTGCTTTGATCTTGGTTGTTGCCGGGAGCATGGTTTTGTTTATTAGCCTTTTTTTTGTGGAATATATCTAGTAAAAGTACCCCTATGTATTAAGTGTACTCTACATGAAATTTAACATAAATAGGCTAAAACAATGAGAAAAAAAATCATAACGGTGCTTCTTGGCGCATGTATTCTTTTCGGGGGGAGTCAGGCTCTTTTTGCGGCAACTGCAATGCCTTCTTTTAGTCTTCCTGATGCTGCAAGTGGTGAAATGGTTAATTCTGACAGCTTTGCCGGTAAGGCGAAACTGGTCATCTTCTTTGCTACATGGTGTCCTCCCTGCATGGAGGAGGTGCCAATCCTCAAACAACTGCAAACTGAATATGGCAATAAGGATTTTGCTGTTGTTGCCCTGTCCATGGATCGGCGGGCGACTGATGTTCATCGTTTTATGACGCGTAATAATGTTAACTATTCGGTTCTGATGGCAGACCGGACTGTTGCCCAGAATTTTGGTGGAGTTTCTGGAGTACCGGTGACCTTTTTGGTGAGTAAGGAGGGCAATGTGTTGCGGAAGTATCAGGGGCTTGTTCCCCACGCCCTCCTTGATCGTGAAGTTAAAAAAATGCTTGGAGAATAGCGACTTATAGGCGTTTTGTTTATATGTGAATAGTCATTCATTTTCTTGTTGACAGTGAAAAAGCTATCAGGTAGTGATTATGCCAATTGTTGAGGGGCAATAAAAAAAGTCTCGAACCACTCAAGGCTTAAAACCTGTTAGGAAGGAGATCTAAGATGAAGAAAGTATTAGTAGTGGCAATGGCAATGGTTTTCACCGCGTCCGTGGCATCTGTGTCAATGGCAGCTTCCGTAAAATGTACCGTTATAGCCGTGGATGGTAACAAGGTAACTATGGATTGTGGCAAGAAGGCTTCCAAATTTTCTGTAGGTAACAAATGTAAAGTTAAGGATGAGAAGAAGAAGGCCATCGAAGGCTGTTAATTTTCTAAAGCTATCGTAGTTTTAAAAGGCCCCTTTCCCACTCGTGGGGGGGGGCTTTTTTTGTTTGTACTTTCCAAATAAGAGGCGGTTGTTTATTGTAAGGGGGAGGTTTTCCTGTTCTTTAAACTACTGTTGAAATCTATTAAGCCGTGGGAGTGTCCGTGAAGCAGAAACCGTCAGCAATTAATATTATATGGCTTGGGATGATTCTTGTTGCCACTGTGGTTGCCTCGTACACGGGGACAATGGATGCGGTGACCAAGGCTTCCTTTGATTCGGCCAAGGCCGGGGTTATGTTGGCTATCGGTCTTATTGGCCCCATGGCGCTGTGGCTTGGGGTGATGAAGGTTGCCGAGGCAGGGGGGATGATGCGGATTGTCGCCCGGGGTGTTCGGCCTGTTATGGTGCGCCTCTTTCCGGAGATTCCCCCAGAGCATCCTGCCATGTCAGCCATGGTGATGAATATGGCGGCCAATGCCCTGGGTCTTGGAAATGCCGCGACCCCCATGGGTATTAAGGCCATGCAGGAGCTTGATAAGCTTGCGCCGGAGAAGGGCACGGCAACAAACTCCATGTGTCTGTTTTTGGCAATCAATACCTCTTCGGTGACTTTGCTACCCCTTGGGGTTATTACGGTGCGGGCATCCGCTGGAGCCTCCTCACCTGCCGCTATCCTGATTCCGGCCTTTGTGGCGACTCTTTGTTCCACGGTTGTGGCGATTATCATGGCGAAACTGCTTGCCAAGCGGGGTGAGAATCTTGATGGGGCTAATCTTAAAAACAATGGGGCTGTGGAGATGGTGGAGGCGGAACCGGTTGAACTCTGTCCTCCTGGTACATGGGGCAAGGGGTTTGTCTATCTATGTCTTGCGGCCTTTGCCGGAGGCGTGGTGTACCAGATTAAACAAGGTGGTGGGGCTGATCTTTCGGTGGCTGGTTCTTTTAACTTGATTTCCACTTGGCTTATACCTGTTCTGTTATCATTCTTACTGTTATTTGGTTATATGCGCGGAGTTAAGGTGTATGAAACTATGACAGAGGGGGCAAAGGAGGGGTTTGCCACCGCGATCCGGATTATCCCCTTTATGGTGGCGATCTTTGTTGCCATCGGTATGTTTCGCGCAAGTGGGGCGATGGATCTGCTTATTTACGTCTTTTCGCCCCTTACCAATCTGATTCACATGCCAGCTGAGGCTCTGTCCATGGCCTTTATGCGACCCCTGTCAGGTAGTGGTGCCTTTGGTATTATGAGTGAAATTGTCAGTTCCGATCCCGATTCCTTTCTGTCCTTTCTTGTGTCCACCATGCAGGGTTCCACCGAAACCACCTTTTATGTTCTGGCCGTTTATTTTGGTAGTGTCGGGATTAAGAGAACCCGTCATGCGTTGCCAGCGGCATTGTGCGCCGATGCTGCCGGTATTCTTGCGGCAGTGGCTATCCGTAATCTCTTGTGGTAGAGCGTTTTGAATTCAGGATTCAGGGGACAGAGCTCAGTAGAATGGCAAGAAACTTATGTTGCGCTGAATTCTGACTCTTAAATCAAGTAATACTTGTAGCCAGATAATAGCATAAGTACGAGGGTTTAGTTAGAGATGCTGATAGTGCCGATTATCCGGTCTGGGGGGGGCGTAGTCGTCAGTCTTTATTTTGGGGGGATACGGAGACTTCGGGCCTGCC
>JAJRUT010000008.1 GCA_024277655.1 Deltaproteobacteria bacterium
AAAAATGGTGGAGGTGAACGGGATCGAACCGATGACCTCCTGCGTGCAAGGCAGGCGCTCTCCCAACTGAGCTACACCCCCGAAAAAACCTTTGATGTGCAAAGCAGGCAGTCCCCGCTGAGCTACACCCCCCATCTTTACAGATACAGATAAGCATGGTGGGCCTAGGTGGAGTTGAACCACCGACCTCACGCTTATCAGGCGTGCGCTCTAACCAACTGAGCTATAGGCCCGGACAGATTAAAGAGAACATAAAGAATATAGAGGAGATAAAGAATATAAAGTATGTGTTTCCACATCTTTTACACCTTCTATACCTTCTTTATTTCTTTATATTCCAATCTCATTCAAAGATCATGTTTCAATCGATCCCTGAAAACTGAATAGTAGTATTTATGAACTATGCTTGAAAAGCGGTGTGACCTAGGTATGTATCAACTGTTGCCAGTGATATGCATCCTTTTAAAGGAGGTGATCCAGCCCCAGGTTCCCCTAGGGCTACCTTGTTACGACTTCACCCCAATTACCAATCATTCCTTGGTAGCATGCCTCCCCGAAGGGTTAGCGCAACTACTTCTGGAACAACCGACTTTCGTGGTGTGACGGGCGGTGTGTACAAGGCCCGGGAACGTATTCACCGTGGCATGCTGATCCACGATTACTAGCGATTCCAGCTTCAAGGAGTCGAGTTGCAGACTCCTATCCGGACTGAGACATGCTTTATGGGATTCGCTTACCCTCGCGAGTTCGCTGCCCTTTGTACATGCCATTGTAGTACGTGTGTAGCCCTGGTCATAAAGGCCATGAGGACTTGACGTCATCCACACCTTCCTCCGGTTTGACACCGGCAGTCTCTCTAGAGTGCCCAACTTAATGATGGCAACTAAAGACGTGGGTTGCGCTCGTTGCGGGACTTAACCCAACATCTCACGACACGAGCTGACGACAGCCATGCAGCACCTGTCACCGAGTTCCTCCGTAAAGAGGCACCTTCTAGTTTCCTAGATATTCTCGGGATGTCAAGACCAGGTAAGGTTCTGCGCGTTGCATCGAATTAAACCACATACTCCACCGCTTGTGCGGGCCCCCGTCAATTCCTTTGAGTTTTAATCTTGCGACCGTACTCCCCAGGCGGTCAACTTAATGCGTTAGCTGCGGCGCTGGAGGGGTCAACACCCCCAACACCTAGTTGACATCGTTTACAGCTGTGGACTACCAGGGTATCTAATCCTGTTTGCTCCCCACGCTTTCGCGCCTCAGCGTCAGTATTGGTCCAGAAAGTCGCCTTCGCCACTGGTGTTCCTCCCGATATCTACGAATTTCACCTCTACACCGGGAATTCCACTTTCCTCTCCCATACTCAAGTCTATTAGTTTCAGATGCACCTCCACGGTTGAGCCGTGGGATTTCACACCTGACTTGATAGACCGCCTACGCGCCCTTTACGCCCAGTAATTCCGATTAACGCTTGCACCCTCCGTATTACCGCGGCTGCTGGCACGGAGTTAGCCGGTGCTTCCTCTGAAGGTACCGTCAAGGATATGCGATATTAGCACATATCCACTTCTTCCCTTCTGACAGGACTTTACAACCCTAAGGCCTTCATCGTCCACGCGACGTCGCTGCGTCAGGGTTTCCCCCATTGCGCAAAATTCCTCACTGCTGCCTCCCGTAGGAGTCTGGTCCGTGTTTCAGTTCCAGTGTGGCGGATCATCCTCTCAGACCCGCTAACCATCGTTGCCTTGGTAGGCCTTTACCCCACCAACTAGCTAATGGTACGCAAACTCATCAATAAGCAATAGCTTCCAAGGAGAGGCCATCTTTCTTCTTTCTAACTTATGTTAAAAAGAGCGTATCCGGTATTAGGGGAACTTTCGCTCCGTTATCCCAGTCTTAAAGGTAGATTATTTACGCGTTACTCACCCGTGCGCCACTTTAATAAGTTCCCCGAAGGAAACCGTTCTCGTTCGACTTGCATGTGTTAAGCACGCCGCCAGCGTTCAATCTGAGCCAGGATCAAACTCTCCAGTTTAAAATATAAACCAGATTATCTAATCATGGTTATTCGAAAGAATAATTACAAAGTGTTTCTTTACCGTACTTACCGTCCCTTTGTAAAAGACAATAAGCAGGGCTTTTCAAGTATTGTTCTACTACTATTCAGTTTTCAAAGATCGTTTCTGACTCGAAGTCAGTGCCAAGCTTTATGCTTAGCGAGCGGAACAATTAAACACGTTCTCGTTGCCGAGTCAACATTTAATTGAAATTTTTTTTCCAGCCCCTCGCTTGCAGACATTCGTTTTTGATATGTCCCCTGCGAGAGAGACGACAACATAGTGAAATCACTCACCCTTGGCAACACTTTTCTTTAACTTATTCTAACATTCTTACTAACTCTCCTCAGCTACGCACTTCTTATTTTTGCCGGCCTATACTCAGTGGTAGAAGCTACGATTTTAGGGTAGTAAAATAATTCATTTTATTTCACTTTACCCCTACTTCCCGATGTTCAAAATCGCATCAGCCATGCAAGCCGCGCCAAAACCGTTATCAATATTCACAACAGCAATACCAGGGGCACAGCTATTTAACATCCCGAGTAGAGCCGCAAGGCCACCAAAACCGGTACCATACCCGACACTTGTTGGTACCGCGATAACAGGAGCACTGACAAGCCCTGCCACCACAGAGGGTAACGCCCCCTCCATCCCGGCAACAACAATCAAAACATCAGCCTCGCGGATATCCGTAAGCCGACCCACCATCCGGTGAATCCCTGCCACCCCTATATCATTATATAGGGCAACTTCATTCCCGAGTCCCTGAGCTGTAACCCTTGCCTCCTCCGCCACCTGCAAATCACTGGTTCCGGCAGAAATAATCTTGATACACCTCTCGCTGTGCCGTGGCTCAGGTTCCCTGGCAACAAGCATCCTGGCATCAGTATAATACATCACCTCAGGATGATGCCTGGTCACGACCATGGCCTTCTCGGCTGAAACCCTGGTCGCCATAACCAGACCATCCCGGGCCAACATAGCAGTAAAAATAGCCACCAGCTGTTCCGCCGACTTGCCTTCACCAAAAACAACTTCAGGCCGCCCGGTACGCCTATGACGATGATGATCGAGACAGGCATAACTCAATCCGTCGTCGCAGCCACTGACAATGGATTCCAGAGCCTCAGCAATTTCGCAACGCCCCTGCTGCACATTTTGTAGTATTTCTTTTAATTCTTCTTTTCTCGGGGATGTATTCATTTGTTTTGCGTTACCTTATTTAATGAGGTGTGGCATGTGATGCCTGGATCTGGAGTAGCCAAAAAAGAAGTAGACATAAACCTACGAGGGGGGGGGATCCAAACAAAGAAAAACAAACGGCAAGTTGCCCCGATGATAGACAAAGGAGACTGGCAAACTCGTCACAGAAGATGGATATAAGACCACTTGTTAATACCCACCCTTACACCCTTAACAGTCACCACAGCTCACTCAGTGACCCTAAACAAAGACTCAAGGACTCCATCAACCAGAGACCAGCAACAAGCTAGACTGTGCCCATATCCCCCTTCAACCTTACCATTTCAGGATTGCAAATACCGGCCTATGGCTTCAGCAATGGTTTTAAAAATTTGGGTAAACTCTTTTTCGTCACGCTCAAGCAGGGTCACCCGAAAACCATCGAGCGTTGTGGCAAATGAGGTTAGGGGTACCACCACAATTCCGGTTGCCCCAAGCAGGTAATAGACAAACCTCTTATCGAGAGAAACATTAGGCTGAGAAAGCAACTGTTCAATATGACCACGCAACTCCCTGTTTTCAATCTCAAGGGTCTGCGTATGATTTAAAACCCCTTCCTCAAAAACGATGCTCATATAAAACGCACCGTTGGTTCGATTCACCTTGATTCCCTCAACCTTCTTCAAACAGTCATAGGCAATATTGGAACACTTCTCATACCGCTCGACACGCTCCCGTAAATACCCCGGATACTCCGGGTGACTGATAAGCTTTGGCAACGCCATCTGGGGCAAAGTTGTTGAACAGACCTCGGTCATCTTGGCATTAAGGATAGAGCTGACATACCTGCTAAACATGGGATCCTTGTCGGCGTTATACACCTCAATCCAGCCACAGCGAGAGCCCGGCCACGGCATTTCCTTGGAAATACCCCGCATGGCTATGGCTGGTACATCTCCAACAATGTCTGACAGGGGCGCGGTTTTCTTGCCGTTATAAATGATGTTCTGGTACACCTCGTCACAGATAATAAAAAGATCATAACGTCTGGCAATATCCACCATCCCCTGGAGAATGGATTTTGGATACACCGCCCCGGTAGGGTTGTCAGGATTGATAATAAGAATCCCAGCCACAGCAGGATTATACTTTACCCGTTTTTCAAGATCATCCAGATCTGGATACCAGTTATTATCAGGGTCAAGCCGATAGGTAACGGGTCTATCTCCAGCATGGGCGGCCTCTGCGGAGGAGTGAGTAGTATAGCTCGGGGTAGGAACCACAACCCTGGCATTACGATTAAGAAATCCGAAAATCTTGGAAATCGCGTCACCTAGTCCATTAAAAAACAAAATATCATCGACACCAATCTGGACCCCGCCACGACCGTTGGTCTGCTCAGCAACAAACTGTCTGGTTTCAAGCATACCCCGGGTAGGACAGTAACCGTAGGAGGCGTCCTGCATGGCAATCTCGGCAACAATCTCTTTCATCCAGGTGGGAATCACCTCACCCTTGGCTATGGGATCACCAATATTCTCCCAGTGGGCCTTAATCCCGTGGTCCTGTAATTTTTGACCAACATTAACAATATTACGAATTTCGTAAGTAAGCTCTCCGGCTCCTATGTGAACAATATCTGTACGCATTTTCAGGTCCCCACCCCTCTCTTATCGAAGGGCTGATTATCATAAACAGGTCACTCATGACCCGACTTTTAATAGACAACGAAACTACGTTTTCTACCATTCACACCAAGTAGCGTCAACAATTTGCTCATCATTTGTAAACGATACTCCGATACAGATATACAGGAGCGGAGACAAACCTGAATCTACGGAGGAATACCATGCATAAAATATGGCATTTTCAGATCGTTGCCGGCACGGTTACAAACGGTTCCAGAAAGCGAAAACAACTCACCCCAACAGGCTGTAACGAGCCATTTAAAGACCGCTACTGGTGTCCTAAAAAACAGTGGTTCACCAAGGAGTCCTGCCCCTTTGCCAACAAACGCGAGTGTGAGAATTACGCCTTGATGTGTGGAGGCATCTTATAAGAAAATTTTAGCCAAAAAATATGCTTATCACCAAATCCTCACCCTAGGTTAGATGATAAGCATCTAAAAAAAAAGAGGTTGCTCCAATCACTGGAGCAACCTCTTTTTTTTATAAAGCTAAGATTTTAAAAATCACCTACCAACAACTGTCCCCTCTTCAGCACCAGACTTCTGATATTGGGCTTGCTGATACCGTCCCAGGCTAGCCGGAGAACCCTGTTCAGAAGTTTCTCCGGAACCGTTCTCCACCACCTTCTGCCCCGCCTGCTCAACGACCTGCGCCACCTCTTTGTCAGCCTGATCAAGCTGCAACTCAGCCCTAGCATCCCCCATCAGTACAGATGCCGAAGCCGCCACCTTTCTATCCTGCCCAGAAGGATCGGCAGGGGCCAGGGCCGCCGCTCGAACCTTCACCATCTTGGCAATCGTCTCACGGGGTGTTGCACCACGGGAGGTATCGATACTCACCTCGCCACCCACTGCATAGTTCTGGCCATCGGGACCCCGCTTGAAGGCCAGAGAAATGCCACTGGTGGCAAGGCCCCCGGCAGCACCCATGTGGGCCTGCTCATGGGCACGAACCTGCTGATCTATCTTCTGTAATTCCTGAAGTTTGGCAACATCCTCAGGCAGGAGTGCTTCACCCGCTGAACCTTTCTCGCCAATCACCGAGGCAACCTCAGGCGCTGTATCACCCTCCTCAGCCCGAACGGATTGTCCGGCCGAAACATCATCCGTTTTTTGCTGTTGCTCGGCATAGGCCTGCACTCCCCAGCGGCTGTTACTACCGGATGCGGATACTCTGTTTTGCCATGATTGCCCCATGGTAAAGCGGTCGGGGCGAAGAGGGGTAGAGACTCTCGGTGTTGTTTGCGGGGATGCCTCAGGGGACTGCCTCCCGACCTGCGAGGGTGAATTTATCTGCCCAGATAGTATACGATTTATACCCATAACATCATACCCACAAAAGACTTAGCACCTTCAGGCAAAACATCACCCACCTTTTTTCACTAAAAAACGCAATCCGTAAGGGCTTATCGGCACAACCAAGGAGAACTTAAACCAAAAAGCAAAAAAAGCCCCTGGACTATATCCAGGGGCTTTAAAGAAATCTTAACATCCATCTAACTACCGATCTTTAAGTGGTACAAACTCACGGCTCACAGGCCCGGTATACACCTGGCGAGGACGACCAATCCGCCAATTTGTATCCCCCCACATCTCAGTCCAATGGGCAATCCAGCCGGGCAAACGTCCCAGGGCAAACATCACCGTGAACATATTGGCCGGAATACCAATGGCTCGATAAATAATACCCGAGTAAAAATCAACATTCGGATACAGCTTGCGCTCAATAAAATAGCTATCATTAAGGGCAACCTGCTCAAGCTCTCTGGCAATCGCGAGTAGCGGGTCATTCTCCCGGCCAAGGCTTTTAAGAACACTATCGCACGCCTTGCCGATGATCGTGGCCCTGGGATCATTATTTTTATAGACCCGATGCCCAAAGCCAACAAGACGAAAGGGGTCATTACGATCTTTGGCCTTCTCCACATACTTCCTGTAATCACCACCATTTGCATGAATCTCCTCAAGCATATCCATCACAGCCTGATTCGCCCCGCCGTGAAGTGGCCCCCAGAGGGCATTGATACCGGCTGAAATAGAGGAATAGAGATTAACCCTGGCACTACCAACCAGGCGCACGGTTGAGGTGGAGCAATTCTGTTCATGATCCGCATGCAGAATAAGCAATTTATTCAAGGCAGCCACCACATCGTCATTAGCCACATACGGATTAACCGGAGAATCAAACATCATATTCAGAAAATTGGCACAGTAGCTCAAGTCATGGCGTGGCATCACCAGAGGCGACCCCATATTCTTCCTGTAACTAAAGGCCGCAATGGTTCGTACCTTTGACAGGAGACGCGCCGCCATATTATCCAAATCCTCCAGGGGATTATCAGCCATCTCAGGGTAATAGGTGGACAGGGAGTTCACCATGGAGCCAAGGATGGACATGGGAGCAGCCCCAGGCGGAAAATGGTCAAAGAAATGGACCATATCCTCGTGGATCAGGGCGTAGTAATTAAGCAGGGTGCTAAAGCGACGCAACTGCTCGCCAGTGGGCAGACTGCCATGAATCAAAAGATAACAGACCTCAACAAATGAACAGTTGTTGGCCAGATCCTCAATGGCATAACCACGGTAATTGAGTACCCCCTTCTCACCATCGAGAAAGGTAATACTACTGGAGCAAGACCCGGTGTTCATATAGCCGGAGTCAAGGGTAATATAACCCGTCTCAGCACGTAAATTCCTGATATCGATGGCCATTTCACCCTGACTACCCTTTATCACAGGTAGTTCATAGGTCTTGCCATCAAGGGTTAATTTTGCTGTTGTTCCTGTCATAAAATCTTTTAACATAGTCTCACCTCAAGTTTCCCAAGCGTCACCTAATCACAGAATCTGGTGAACCATCCCTATTGACGGCAATTTGCTTTCACACTATAACTCGAATCCTTATTATCAAAGCACAATATTATAGATGAATTTTCACTCAACCACAAGCGCTAACGCCTATCCATCATGCCAAGACCACTTACAAACCATACCCAACGCCTCGAACACTTCATCAGCAATGTCACCGTATATCCCGTTTCCTGCGAGAAACTTGGCAACGGTCGCAGTGACCTTGAATGGCTGGACGGAGTCATTGCCGGTGGGGCCCAGATTGTCCAGTTACGCGATAAGATTTCCGATGACCGGACACTTCTGGTAAAAGCCCACGCCTTTCGCCAAAAGACAAGGGAGGCTGGCATCCTCTTTCTGGTCAATAACCGTGTTGACATTGCCCTTCTGGCCGATGCCGATGGAGTCCATCTGGGAAATTCCGATATTCCGGCACTTGAGGCAAGACAACTTGCCCCAGAGTGGCTTATTGGCGTCTCGGCCAACACAAAAGAACAGGCCGGACAAGCGGCAGAAGCTGGCGCTTCCTACTATAATATCGGGCCAATATATGCTACCAAAACCAAAGCTGGACTGGTGAATTTTATCGGCCCGAAGGCCATCAAAACCTACAGCGCCGAGTCCCCCCTGCCATTTACGGTGATGGGGGGGATTAAAAGAAAACATATTGGCGAACTAACAGCACAGGGCGCACAGCGGCTAGCGGTGGTTACCGCCCTGACAAAGGCCACCGACATCCCAACTGAAACCAGCCGGTGGATTACAGAAATAACGGAATCTAAATAACTATGACAACCATTAAGCAAGACGACCTTGACACCTTTATTGATTACGCAGTGGAACCGGAGGATAGGGAAAAAGCCAGGGCCATGATCAGACATTTCAGTGAAGATCCACTGGTCACAAACCTCCTCTCCTCCTTCTATAGCTCCCTACCCGATGCCAAGGAGGACTGCATCCTCCAAATCTTCCAACCGGAACATCACCAGGGCACCTTTCTCTTTCTTATCCGCACCAATCTATCCGCCTATTTTTACATGGTGAATGCCAGGGAAGCCAAACTGGTTGCCACCGAAGGCGAAGGATTACCCCAAGAGATCCTTGAGTTCTTTGGTTTTGCCGACCTTGAAAGTTTCCAGAAGAAACATGGCGATTTTGGCAATCACCCGGACTACCAATCAGAATTTGCGGCAACCTGCCCCGCCTGCTACACCACCGACGGACACCTGCACGAACTTGGCTGCCCGGTTGAAGTCTGCCCCTGGTGCGACGGCCAACTCAGCGGCTGTAACTGCCGCTTTGAGAAACTGGGTATTACGGAGATCAGCAACGACACTCAGATCCAGACCTTTCAAAAAATAGTCGAAAAAAAAGGCCGCATCCCATTCGATGCGGCCCTGCACAGACCATCCTACCCCACGGCAGGAGATGACAAGCTGGAGTAGTTGTTGAACCTTCATAACTGAAGGTTCAACGTTCATTACCCTTACTTCTTATCCATATACTTATAGTACTCATTATCTGACGACAGGATCATCCTCGTATTCCTGTTCACCGTCTGCTCATAACTCTTGAGACTTTCGGTAAAGGCATAAAACTCAGGATCTCTACTGTAGGCCTCGGCATAGATACGGGCTGCTGTAGCATCCGCCTTACCTTTGATCTCATCGGCCTTACGTTGGGCCTCGGAGATAACGGTCTTGAGTTCACGGTCAAGCTTACCAAGAATCTCGGCCTTTTCACCCTCACCCATGGATCGTTTCTCAGCAGCAATACGCTGACGCTCAGAAATCATACGATCATATACCCGCAGACGCACAGACTCGATATAATTCACCCGCTTGAACATCACATCTACCAGTTCAATCCCGTACTTTGGTGTAATCTTGCCAGCATTTTCAAAGATCATAGCTGAGAGTTTATCCCGACCGAGGGTCACTTCCTCGACACCTGCATCTAGATCACGATCCTCAATAGCCACAGTGGAATCATCCCAGTCAGAGCTACGAATAATATCCACCAGATTATACTGATTAACCAGATCCCGAACGGAACTATCAATAATATCATCGAGAGCCGCCTGGGCTCCGGCATAATCCCGAACCGACTTCATAAAGAGCAAAGCGTCGGTTATCTTCCACCTGGCTGTGGTATCAAGAAAGATAAAGGTCTTGTCCCGGGTGGGAACCTGGTTGGGTTTACCATCCCAGATGAGGATTCGTTTTTCCAGATAACGAACCTTCTGGATAATGGGCAATTTAAAATGGGGTCCGGCATCCACCACAGCACCACCAATTGGCGCACCAAGCTGGGTTACAATGGCCTGCTGCCCCTCGGGAAGAATAAAAAACCCATCCCAGACAATGATCGTGGCAACCAACACCACAAAGATAATTACTGCTTTTCCTGCATTCATAATAATTCCTCTTTTAGTACAAGCACATTAACTAGCGCTTGATCGGCTGGCCAGGATTCACATTTAAGAAGGGGAGAATCGACTTCTGCCCTGGGTCAATAACGTAAATATCCCTAACCTTGGGCAAAACCTTACCCATGGTTTCCAAATATAGACGTTTACGAGTGATATCCTTTGCCTGCTGATACTCTTTCATAACAGCAAGAAAACGGGACGTTTCACCCTTGGCGTTATTGGTCCGCTCGATGGCATAACCATGGGCCTCTTCAATGAGCTTATTGGCATCACCGGCAGCCTTGGGGATAACATTATTATACTCACGCTCCGCCTCATTCACGAGGCGCTTCATGTCCTGATCAGCCTCATTAACCTCATTAAAGGCAGGCTTCACCAGATCTGGAGGCGTTACATCCTGAAGGCGAACTTCAGCAATATGAACACCACTGTTATACTCATTAAGAGTTGCCTGTATCTCGCGGGACGCTGCGACAATCAACACATCACGGTTATTAAGAATATAGTCAAAACCATGGTTACCAACGATACGGCGCATCACCATTTCAGAGACATCACGAACCGCCTTGGGCACATTATAAACGTTGAAGGCAAATTTATAAGGATCCTGAACCCGGTACTGGACAATCCATTCAACATCAATGACATTCTTGTCACCGGTGAGCATTAAAGACTCATCGGTATAGGCCGATTTGTTGAAGATCGACTTCTGGGCCTGGGAACGGGAGCGGAAACCAAACTGTTCATTGCGGATCATGGAAACTTCAACGATTCTGACCTCATCAAGAAATGGCATCTTAAAATGGAGACCAGGTTCCGTTAAGTCATGGAACTTGCCTAAACGCAGAACAATGCCCTTTTCGCCCTTACCCGCATCCACCTGATAAAAGGAGGACTGGACAACAATAAACAGGCCAACAATAATGGCAATAATCGCCATTCCGACAAAGGGAGGCTTGCCCCCTCCAGAACCTGATGCACCGGAAGAACCATCACCACCCTTACCACCATCACTAAAAGAATTTTTAATCTTTTGCAAAAGAGCCGCCACCAGATCCTCTGGTGATGCAGGCCCTTTCTTTTTCCCCCAAGGGGGTTGTTCATCTTGCCAGGACATTAGATGTCTCCATGTAAACTTTTTTTGTTTAGAACAACGATATCTTCTTTGTAGTTGCTATCATCAGAAAACAGCCAGATCACACTCGCATTTTTCCCGAGTTTAGTGGTAGCAGAAGCAACACCACTACGCAAGAGATTTAGGATCTCACTAAACAGGTATAACTCCCTAGAGAGCAAGGGCATAACGCCATGAGCCAACTAAAAGACTACCACTGACAACCAGCAAGACCAACTGCCCCCAGAAGCCTGGGAACCCCTTATTTTTAAGGGCGACAAAACAGGCCGCCAGACCAAACACCACGCCCACCCCAAATCCCCACAGATGGGCGCCATAATCGACATTACCACCCCCTGTGCCCAGCATGGCAAGAAGGGCAAACCCTGCCCCAAAACCAATAACAGTCCCACGAATTGACCGGCGCCGCACGATATCAAGCCCGCTCAAACAGCCAACCGCAGCAAATATTGCCGTGGAAAACCCGACACTGGTATGTGACAAGGGCTGACAGAGGATGTTGAGAAAATTCCCCGACGCCCCAGCCGTAACCACCAAAAAAAGGCCCAGACCAACACCTGTCATTTTCAGGAGCAGGTGAATCACAACACCGCCAATGACAAGATTGCCAACAATATGCATCAAGTCAGCATGCAAGGTAAGGCCTGTGAAGAGGCGCCACCACTCATGCCCTGTTAAAATCGCCTCCCCCTGCACCGCACCAAGGGCAAACCAGGATGAATAATCATGCCAGTTCCCAGTTTTGCCGTACCACAGGGCCAAACAACCCATAAGAATCAGGGTTGGCGGGTGAAACTGCTGCTTGGGCAGATTTGTCTCGCCCGCCTCCTCCGGATTTTCCAGTTCATAGAGGTAGATTTCATGGGAGGCCCGTTCAAAATCATCCGCCTGCACCACCAGGTGCTGGTTACAATCCTGCTGCTGGATGCCATGATCAATACCGGCAGCCCAAAGCACCAGAGACCACACATGGGTCTTCCAGTCTCCCGGGGTTTTAATCTCGGTACGAACCTTTTTTTCTTCACAATCTCTCATCGGTTTCATATTCCGGAATAAAAAAGGGGTACTTTACAAGACGTCCCCCCTTGGCTATAAATGAGCTAAAAGCAAACGAATAACCCCAAAAGTGACCCATGCCAAACAGTCAATATAACAATTTTAATGATTTTCTACAGGACATTCAGAGCCTCACCGCCTTCCATGGCGACCTGGACCTAGAATACAGACAGACAGACGAGTTGCGCTATCTTCTTGAGAATTCCTTCGAGACCAAAGATAAGCATCTCACAGGACAGATCAAGGCCCCTAAAACAACACCCACGGTTCCCCTCAAAGTTCCAGAAAATAAGCCAAAAAAGCCAGTCAGCCCAGTTTCAGAAAAAGATATCGATAACTGCAGACAACTCATCAGCGAGTGCAATAGCTGTCCCCACCGAAAACCACCAAAATTTGGCATCGGCACAAGCAATAATCCCTTTATCTTTATTATTTGTGACCGGAATTCCTCAGACCCGTCACGCCCCATGGAAGAAGCAGAAGAATCTCTCCTGGGCAAGATGCTCCAGGCCATAAAAATTAAGCCAGGGCAGATTTTTGTGACGAATATCGTTAAGTGCAACGTGGCAGACAGCACCCCAAAGACAGAGCAGGAGATGACCACAAACTGTCTCAGCCACACGATACAACAGATACGGCTTATGCAACCTTCCCTAATCTGCACCATGGGCCAACTGAGCAGCCAGACCATTTTAAACAGCACAAACCAGCTTATGGCACTACGGGGTCACTTCCACACCTATATGGACATTCCCCTTATGGCAACCTACCACCCAGCTCAGCTGATCGCCCTACCTGAGCTGAAAAAAGCAACGTGGTACGACCTGCAACTCATGCAACGCAGGCTGGCCATGGGCAAATAAGACCCTGTTTTTTACAATTCTTCCGGACTAAAACTCACCACAGCATCAATCGTAGACGCCCCGGTAAGGAGCATCACTAAACGGTCAAGACCAAAGGCAATGCCGCAAGCATCTGGCATCTTATGCAAATCACCCAGAAACTTTTCAGGCATCGCCCCCCCCTCTTGTCCCCATTTTTCTGCCCGTTGCAGTTCGTTAGTAAAGCGTAGTCGTTGCTCCGCAACATCGGTTAATTCCGAGAAGCCATTGGCAAGCTCCACCCCCTGCACGTACAGCTCAAAACGTTCACACAAACTGGAGTCACCTTCTTTGCGCCTGGCAAGGGAACCAAGCTCCAGCGGATAATCATAGAGAAAACATGGCCTATTCTGACCAAGATTTGGTTCAACATGCTCCACTAAAATTTCATCGAAACAGTCGTCAGCAAGAGCCTGTTCCACGCTTATAGAGGTGTATGTGTGAAAGGCCTCGGCCACCGTTAGAAACCGGGGGGACTTACGAAGCAGGGTTACAACCTGCATATCCATGCCGCCCCCCTCCATCTCATCTGCGATAAAACAGAGCAAACCCACCGTCTCAGCCATCAAACTCTGATAATCCCCTCCGGCCCGATACCACTCAAGCATGGTAAATTCCGGCAAATGACGATCCCCCCTCTCCTGACCCCGAAAACATTTGCAAATCTGAAATATTTTACCATAGCCCTGGGCCAGTAAGCGTTTCATGCAAAGCTCAGGGGAAGTTTGCAGAAAAAAACCTGCGGCGGCGACAGGTCTAATCGTTGCCTCCGGAATCAACACAGGATTACGGATTGGGGTTTCCACCTCGAGGTAGGCATTATTTTCAAAAAAAAAGCGGACAGCCCGAAAAAGGGCCGCCCGCTCATGTAATTTCTTTAGCATAGTAATCAGATGCTCTTTACAACAATCAATCTTTTGCCCGGGTAAGATAACTTCCGGTTCGGGTATCAATCTGAATCCGGTCACCCTCCTCAACAAAGGGTGGGACCTGAAGCTCATAACCGGTTTCAACGGTTACTGGCTTTGTATCTGTACCGGAAGTATCGCCCTTAACCCAAGGGTCAGCCCTGGTAACTTCCAGGGTTACAAAATTTGCAAGGGTCACACCAATGGGATTATCATTAAATAAGAGAACATCGACATTCATATTATCAATCATAAAATCAATAACATCAGCCAACTGATCCTTCATAATGATGTATTGCTCATAGGATTGATTATCCATGAAATTATACTCCTCACCCTGGGAGTACAAAAACTGCATTTGCCGTTCATCAAGGGGAGCTTTTTTAAACTTATCGTTGGAGCGATAGGTCTTATCAAAACCATTGCCCGTCACCATATTCCGCAGGTGACAACGATATAGGGCCTGTCCTTTGCCCGGTTTTGAAAAATCAAATTTTGTAATAACGTATGGTTCGCCATCAATCTCTATCTTCAAGCCCTTACGCAAATCAGAGGAAGTATACATATATCAAATCCGTGTGCGCGATAATTAAACCGCTATAATTATAAAATATCCTAGTCTGTACCGTACTTACCTTAGAAACAGGCTTGAATCAAGCTGTGATAATTTCTTTTTTATTCACGGCCTCAGCCTTAACCCGGTCAAGCAGATCAGCCAGAGCCGGTTTTACATTCTCCCGCACATCACCAGCTACGATCATATACAGAAGATCATCCCCAGGCTCAAAACGACCCTCGAGGGCCTCAATAACGATTGCATGAACCCCCTCACGCTGAAGAAACTCCTGGCGAATAGCCTCGATTTTGGCATAATCAGGATGCACCTCAAGATACTCAACATTTTCCCTGCTGTCCCGTGACCAGGCGCGGACAGTACCATTATGCACCAAAACCATCCCAACATTTTGGCAAAACTCCGGATCCTCTTTTAACCTTGCAATTTCTTTGGAAATATCCATTTACTTTCTCTTTTCGGGGGTAATTGGGGGAAGTAGCGACAAAACAGCCCAGACAAGTAAGATATACAGTTTATTAAGGAACAAATCCTAGGCCTACAAACTTTTAGAGGCAATCTCATAGACATCCTTTGATAACTCAGGACTATCTAAAATGCGCTGCAGCTCTATTTTCATCAGATCCTGTCTGACTTGATTAAATCTTCGCCAGCGGCTCAATGGCGCAAGAAGGCGTGCGGCAATCTGGGGATTAAGCGTATTTAGGGCAATGACCTGATCGGCCAGAAACGCATATCCTGCCCCACTTTCATTGTGAAAACAGACATCATTACCAGCACAAAAAGCACCAATAAGAGCGCGCACCTTGTTGGGATTCTGCATGGAGAAAGCGGGATGGGCCATCAACGCCTTTACCTCAGACAGGGTGCCGGCAAGGGGGGCCGTCGCCTGTAGACTAAACCATTTATCCAGCACCAGACTGTTCTTTGACCATTGAGAGTAAAAGGCCACCAGCACCGCCTTGCGTTCCGAACAATCCTCGCCGTGCACAAAAGCCGTAAGGGCTGCCATGGTATCGGTCATATTGTCAGCCTGCTCAAACTGCTGCAGGCAAAGCTCTTTTACCCCAGAGTCACCAGTCTCCATGAGGTAGGATAAACAGACATTTTTCAGCAAACGCCCACCAGACCTCTTGGAGTCGTACTGATAAGAAATATCAGTGCAACTCTGCTCGTACATCCCATGCAACGTTTCAAACAAGTCTTTCGCAAGCCTCTTGCGCACAAAGCCCCGGGCCACATGAATCGCATCCACATCCACCACAGGCATCTGCTCTCCGACATACTTTTCAGTGGGCAGAATCATAATTCGCGCCAGCAGGGCGGGATCAAGACCAGATTTTAATATTTTTGCAAACCCCTGAATAAAAGACTCATCAAGAATAAGCTCTCGCCCCTGTTGCACATCCTCAACCAGCCCAAGGAGAATCCGGCATCCCAAGCGTTGAGCAGCCTCCCAGCGATTAAAGGGGTCATTATCGTGGATCAGCAAGAACTGCAACTCTGCATCCGTATAATCAAACTCCACCTTGACCGGAGCACTGAAATTACCCAATAGAGAGACCACGGGCTTACTGGTAATGCCGGTGAAAACAAAACGCTGTTCACTGGCATCAAGGATCAACATCCCATCGGCAGGGATATCAGCGCCCTGCCTGGCAAACGGCGTCCCATCTCCAGCATACAGAGCAACCTTGAAGGGAAAATAGAACGGCTTTTTATCTGGTTGTCCCGGAGTTGGCGGACAACTTTGCACCAGACAAAGCTCATACTGATTCAGGGCCGAATCGTAGGAAGCAACCGCCTTGACCACAGGTGTTCCGGCCTGGCTGTACCAGGCTTTAAACCGACCAAGGTCCATCCCGCTACCAGCTTCCATGGCTGCAACAAAATCATCACAGGTCACGGCCTGGCCATCATGGCGCTGAAAATAGACATCCATGCCCTTTCTGAAATAATCCGGCCCAAGCAGGGTGTGAATCATCCGAATAACCTCAGCCCCCTTTTCATACACCGTCACCGTGTAGAAATTATTAATCTCGATAAAAGACTCAGGCCGAACGGGATGGGCCATTGGCCCGCCATCTTCAGGGAACTGGACATTACGCAGGGTCTGAACATCGTTAATGCGCTGGACAGCGTGACTGGTCATATCGCCCGAGAACTGCTGATCACGAAAGACGGTAAGCCCCTCCTTCAAACTAAGCTGGAACCAGTCGCGACAGGTGACCCGGTTTCCCGTCCAGTTATGAAAATATTCATGGGCAATAACCCCTTCAATTCCTTCATAATCGCTGTCTGTGGCAGTAGCAGGATCGGCCAGAACGTATTTTGAATTAAAGACGTTAAGCCCCTTATTCTCCATGGCGCCCATATTAAAATCATCCACAGCAACGATCATATATAAATCAAGGTCATACTCAAGGCCAAACTGTTCCTCATCCCAGCGCATGGCCTTTTTCAGGGAATCCATGGCATGCTCACAACGATTGCGGTTATGATGCTCCACATAAATCTGCAACACCACCTCACGCCCGGACATGGTGATAAAGCGATCTTCAATACAGGTCAGCTCCCCGGCCACCATGGCAAAGAGATAGCATGGTTTCGGGTGAGGATCCTGCCAGCGGACAAAATGCCGATCACCGGCAAGCTCACCATGGGCAGTCAGATTGCCGTTTGACAACAAAACAGGCAGAGTTTTATCCGCCTCAATGGTGGTGGAGAACAGCGCCATAACATCGGGCCGATCGAGATAATAGGTAATCCTGCGAAACCCCTCCGCCTCACATTGGGTGCAATAATTACCGCTGGAACGGTACAGGCCATCCAGCGAGGTATTTTTAGCCGGAAACAGCCTGGTCGTGCAACTTAAGGTGAACTGGTCTGGGACATTAAAAAGACGCAAACCGGACGGATAAACTTCGTATGCCTCGACAGGCAGAGGTTCATGATCCAAAAGAATCTCAACCAGCAGGAGATCTTCCCCGACAAGCTCAAGGGGCGCATCGCGGGGCGTATCAGGGTGACGACGCAGGGCAAGGCGAGCCGTCACCAGGACTTCGGCTTCGCGAAGATTGATATGTAAATCAACCGTATCGATGAAAAATGGCGGAACAGAGTAATCTTTAAGGTAGACTGTTGCAGGCTGGGGTGTTGTCATTTATGTGCCGCAAGAAGAACAGGTGAGGAGGTTAGGCGCAAGGGCCCCTTGGCCACAAACTCAACACCAATTTCATCCGGAGCCTGAATGATGGGTACACTTATCCGATTTCCAGGATGAATTGATTTAAAGTCAAAATTGGGGTTGTACTGTTTTAGCAACCAAAAGGGCATATCAAAGCGTTCATTACATAACTTCCAGAGGGTATCGCCCTTTTTGATCTCATAGGTTTTTTCACCGGAAACGACAAAGGCCTGATAGAAATCCTCAACAAGCTCCTTGTGATAAAGATAACGCCGCTCTTCAAACTCTTCACGACTCACCTTTCCGAAGGGAATCCGCAGTTTTTGCCCATAATGGATAGGACGACCGTAACTATACTTATTTAAACGCCTGATTTTTTTTGTCGGAATTTCAAGCCAATCGGCGTAATGGCCCAGGGTTTCATCGGTCTCAACCTGAATCTGCCCGGTTTCGCGCCCCTTTACCTTCTTTAACTTCGCCACAGTGAAGTTGCCGGTCAAAACATAAGGATTAACGGGCTCCATCCCCAAAGCACCCCGATCAATTGCTTCTACCTCCGCCTCGATCACTACAGGAACTGCAACTTCAGGTGCCTGGCGCTCCTCAACAGGTGCCGCAGCAACCAATGTGGGAGGAGCGACCTCTATTGTCACAGGGGGTTCCTCAACCTGAGCCACAACAACGGGAAGAGGCACAACAATGGCAGGTGCTGGCATCACCTTGGGTGGCTCGGGTGGCACAACCTGAGCCACAATGACAGGTTTTGGTTCATCCTCAAGGGCCGCCACCAAGCCGGATGGGCCGGTGGACGGTTTCCACTTTAACCCGTTTCCCAAGGCAGGTTTACGGGCAACAGCCAGTGCTTTTCGCGGCCGAACAACAGATTTTCTCGAACCGCTCTTTTTAGTGAAACGTTGCGGTTTCTCGCCAATTCCTGGGATTCGCAGATTCTGTCCCACATAGATGGTCGCCCGCCGACTAAGACCATTTGCCAGCACCAGGTCACTTACTGATATGCGCTGATTTCTGGCAATTTTCCCGGCCGTATCTCCCCGCTGTACCCGGTAAAACTTAGACCTCTTCTGCTTGCCGTAAAACATGGAGGACGGCATGGCGCTGGCCATACGGGCCATGCGTTTAGCCTTGCCTGGCAACCGGAGAATATAATCCTTGGGGATGTGCTTCTGCCCCTGAAACACCGGTGGACGCAGGGCGGGATTAACACTCTGTAAGGACTTTGCGGAAACACGAAAGAACTTTGAGACTGAGGCCGCAGAAGCAAAACCCGGCATTTCCACCGTGTGATATAAAACAGGTTTATCCAGGGTAATAGAACCAAAATACTTTTGGTAATGCTTAGCGACGTAACGTGCGGCAATAAAGGATGAGTAAAAATTGCGCGAGGCAAAACCGAAACGTCTACCATCATAATGATCGAAGACATTCCGATAACTGCCATGCTTCTTCTGGGCCCGCAGCATACCGTTTTCGCCGTGGTTATAGGCCGTCAGGGCAAAGGGCCACGATCCTAACTTTTTATAATTTGCCTTTAAATACTTTGCTGCGGCCCGGGACGCAATAATAGGGTCACGCCGTTCATCGATGACGTAGTCAACCGTCATATACCGCCGCCCTGTGGCCCTTGTAAATTGCCAGATTCCGGCCGCGCCGAACTTCGAATAGGCCTTATAATTAAAAGAAGATTCAACATGGGGTAGATAAGCGAGGTCCTCCGGCAACCCTTCAGACCTGAAGATAGCCTTTATCCGCTGGAGATACTTACCGGAGCGAATGAGACCTGCCAGATAACGATCCTTTTGCCCGAGTTGAAAGCGAACATGCTGCCTGGCCTCATTAAACTGATCCCTGGTGGGCCTTTTACCAAAAAGCCGATACACCTTTCTTTCAAGCTTTGTCTTGGGCAAATGCCCCCCGGCAAGTCTCTTTAAGATCTTTTTATACTTGTCCTTGGCCGCCCTAACCCGTTTCTTATTTATTTTGCGGCTCCCGTAGCCAAGGGGTTTTAAGTCAACAATTTCGTAAACCACACCAAGATTATGGCTGTCGTGGATCACGCCTTTTGTCGACGGGTATTTTGAGTAGATCTTCGTCCAAAACTCAACATTCGGCCGCATGGAGCCATGAATAGGAAACTGACCCCCTGCAACCCCGTTTTGCACGGACAGGAAAAGACTTAGGACACAAATAAGAGTAGAGAAATAGCGCATATTCACGATGTGATTGTATGTTTTTTTACAGAAAAACAGGATAAAAATAATAGCCTAAACTCACCACAATAATAGAAACAAATCTGAAACTCTGATTATATACAATAAGCTCCATTGCAATTTTTGCCGGGAAAATCCCAGTATAATACGGCAACTGATGGCGCACAGCCCGTACAGGCGATGACAGAACATTACCAACAAGCAGGGCAATGACTATATCACGCGACCCCATAACCCCACTATCGAGCAGAGCACCAGCCACAACAAGCCCAGCAGTAAACTCAGCCGCCAGGTGCAGAACAATGATACCAAGACTTTGTGGATGAAGCCAAGAAAGAAAATAAACGTGCTCCACCATAAACTCTTCAAGCAACACAAAACCTCCCCACCTCTGAACCAGGAAAATTACTGTATAAATGGGAACTGTGAAACAAATTATTTTTTTCATGCGCTGATAAAGCTTTCGCAAGGTGAGCCAAAATAGTTCATTAAATGACTGATTCCTCCACACTGGCACTGCCGTGTCGTCAATAAACTTTGGCGCCAGCATCATCCGGGAAACCAGCAGGGTAACCAGGGTTCTGAGCATTGCCGCCAGGAGAGTCACACCTACATAAATAACCGCCGCCCCCTTCACCAGGGGAAATGCTAATAAAAACAGAGTGGGAAGGTGTAGAAAATAAGTGGGCAGGGAGTTAAACAGGTTGGAACAGATCAGTTCCGTCTTGCCAATATCTCCCCGCTCGTAGGCCTCAGCAAGCATACTATTTGCCGTCACACCTGAAAAGAAGGCCATGGAAAAACTGGCTCCGGCAAGGGGGGACAGATGCCCCAGACGAATAAGGGGTGTGGCCAAGACAGCAACCCTGTGAGTCCAATTCAAGGCTTCAATAAAAGTACCCAGCCAAAGACCAATGGCCATAAAAAAAATCAACCGTAGCAGGGGCCAACACAACTCATTCCAAAGAATTAAAATGTCCATGGCATTGCCCTAAAGATGTTTCCACAACAGGGCAATGCCAGAACAAAAGAGAATTGCACTCACCATCTTTACAAATCCCCGTTGGTTAATTTTCGTGTGAATATGGCTGCCAGCATACATCCCGAGCCAGACGAACGGCAGGGCACAGAGGATGAGAGTCCACATTTGCAAATACAAGGCTCCTGTCCAAATAAAGCCTAAAATCCGCAGGGAACCATCCACCACAAAAGAGATTGACAGGGTTGCCCGAAACGCCGTCTTGTCAAGGCCGCGCAAACGAAAATAGATCACATAAAAGGGGCCGCCAGTACCAAAAATTGCCCCCACAACACCACCCATGAATCCAGCCGGCCCAGCCCAGCCACGCCCACCGGAAGGCTCCTTCGTTAAAAGCAATGAATAGAGAGCAAAGGCAATGATAAAGATGGCAAGACAAAGAGCCATGACCCGCGAATCCAGATGAGAAAGCAAATAAACCCCAAGGCTTACACCTATAAGGGTAAAGGGAAAAAGGGGCCAGAGATCGGCAAAAGAGATATATTTTCGGTCTGAAACCCCCTGACCAATGGAGGCGATATAGTCGAGCACAGCAATCAGGGGTACAACAACAATAAAATTAAGATTCAAGGTCAGGAGTGGCACCGCAATAAGGGCTGACCCAAATCCGGCAATACCACGGATAAAGTAGGCGAAAAAGAGAACCGCTACAACATAGAGCGTAAGCGGCGTTGACTCAAAAAAAAACATGGGGGTACCTTGAAAAACTAGAACCTGTGACATCCAGCTTTATGATTACCGCTCGGAGCCTGGCTGAAAAAAAACATATACCAAGCCAAACATCCTGCCCGACAAAAAAACCGCAACCAAGAAAAAAAGCTACACCCCTCAAAAAAGAGAAGTATAGCTTCAGCAAAAACAGCTTAAGGCAGATAATTATGGCATCAAATAAAAACCAAGGGCCTTATCATATGCCGGAGACTCAACCTCATCAAACTGACAGCCGACAAAGCCTTGGCCAATAACCCGGACAACGACCCGCCGTTGAATAGCGGTCTCAGCCTTGTCATCGAGAGTAAAGGCGATGACAAGATCATCGCCGACATGTAATTCATGGGGACCAGGCATTGACAGAGCCACCCCGGTTAGAGATAAATCAACGATCTTACATTGTAGTTGAGGCGTTTGCAAGGCCGCGACATTAGGTTCAAGTTTAGAATATTTCCCAGGGATATTGGTGGATTTACGATATTTTTCCCTAAAATCCAACGAAACCGAAAAACTGTTATTGCAGGTGCATTTAACATTGAGAGAGTGCTTATCACCCTTAAACTTCTTGACTGATATCAGCTTCAAGGTGGCGCAATGAGGACACTTGATAGCCGCCAAATTTTCTTTATTCACACGTACTCGTTTGGAAATCATACAACACTCCGCGGTAAATCTTTTAGACAAATCAAGAAACAGACCGTACACCCATTTCTCTTGTCAGACATCCCAGCCCCCTGGGTCAAAGCCAAGCTAAATTCATAAACCACAGACAACATCGCCTGTGGCAAACAACAACAACAACAACAACAACAACAACAACAAGTATAAATCATCCGCGTATAAATAACGATTCTTTATCACACACTTACCGTTTTTTTATGATTTTAACGATATTTAATTAAATTCTAAACAAAAAAAACAACCCTACCGTTTTTTTATCCATACTTTTAGGATATTAACACGTTCATCTCTTGACAAGAGAGGTATTATACAAGAATAATGAAAACGTTTTGTTAAAGGTTATCTACGCAGAACAAAACATCCCTCATCAACCTGACACCCCCTGAGACCATGAGCCCATTCCCCGCGAGTTGCCCCAAAGAAATGTACACGCAACTCTTACAAAATCTCCATTTTGGCCTTATCGTCCTCAATCTCCAGGAAAAGAAGGTTTGTTTTTGCAACAAATCTGCCGTGCATATTTTAACCAAAATTGACCAAGAAGTCACATACGAAGTACTATACCCCCTCGTCGAAAAGGCCATCGTTGAATTTCTTGAAACAGATAAAATGGAGGAAAGCGAGGCCACCCATAATAACGGTGACCGTTTCACCAACTATACCGTGCACCTCATTGACCCGGAATGCCAGTATATTTCCGTGATTGTCGAGGATATTACCGAACAAAAAAGAATGGGATCCATCGCGGAATCAGCCATCAACATGAATAATGTCGGCACCATCTTTTCCGGCATTCGCCATGAGATAGGCAATCCACTTAATTCCATCAAGATGGCCATTACCGTCCTCCAAAAAAATGTTCACAAGTACTCCCCCGAAGAAATCGAGGTCTATTTCAAAAGAATTTTTGAAGATATTGCCAGGATTGAGCAGTTGCTCAAATCATTCAAAAATTTCAACATGTACGAGCAACCCAAAACAGAAGTCATGGACCTTTCCGACTTTATCATGCACAACACCCAGTTGATCACCGCCTATTCCAGCGTAAAGGACAAACTTATAGGTATCAATATTGATATTGAGCCTGGATCTGAACATGTTATGGTTGACCGCCGCGCCCTGCAACAGGTATCCATGAACCTCCTCGCCAATGCCATGGATGCCATGCAGAACAAGGAAGAAGCGCAACTCCTTATTTCAGCTCGCAAGGTAGGCCCGAATGTCTGTCTCGAAATTAAGGATAATGGTTGTGGTATCCCAGAAGAATCTCTCTATGACGTGTTCAAGCCATTTTATACGACAAAGGAAAAAGGAACCGGCCTGGGGCTTGCCTTGTCGAAAAAGATGCTTGCCCAAATGAATTGCGAAATCGACATAAAGTCTGTTCTCGGCAAGTCAACCACGGTGTGTATAACCATCCCCAAAGCGAAACCCCACGAAATAAAATCAAGCCAAAAGAAACCGATCACAACAAAATAAAAGTCTTTTAATTCATACCGTTAGAACCTTGACACCTTGGCTCTGTTTTCATATCATAGGGGTCATCTTTCATTAGATTTTTTTACCGTAGTCTCCGTCCTGACATTTTACTAAGCCTGGTTATTTTTCGAGGCTCACACAGAATGTCGGTCGTTAGATTCATTTTCGTATTTAAGGAGAAGAACACCAATGGGAATTCGCACCAGATTTTTAATTATGATGGGTATACTCAGCCTGCTGGCTCTTATTGCCATGGGCTGGGCCAGTTATGATTTTAGTAAGCGGGCGGCACTCAAAGAGGCTGAAAACAAAGGAACCATCATCTATAATTATCTCGTTGCCCAACGACAGTTCTTCCAGTCAGACCAGAGCCCTCTTATTTCTGAGCTTATGGAAAAGGATCGTTTCTACCCGTACCTTATGTCCGGATTCGCCGCCTCTAGAAAAACATTTGATTATTTCAATCAGGCCATGCCCGGTTTTATGATTAAGTACGCCGCAACCAACCCCCTGCGGGCTGCCAACAAGGCCGATAATGATGAAGCCAAAATAATCAGTAACTTCAAGGCCAACCCATCCCAGGACTCCAGCTCTGGTACCATCACCAAAAACGGCATCAACTTTTATTATCATGCTGTGCCCTTAAAGGTGAATAGCAAAACATGTTTGACCTGCCATGCAGACCCTGCTGATGCCCCCAAGGATCAGGTTGAGATTTATGGCACTGAAAGTGGATATCACTGGAAGTATGGCGACATTGTCGCCAGTCTCATTGTGTATATCCCAATTTCTGAAGCCATTGCCCAGGCCAAGACAACCGCAATGATCCTCCTGGGGATTGGCGCCGGGGGCTTGCTCTTTACAATGTTTATTGTAAGTATCTTCCTGGAAAAAGGTATTGTCTCTCCCATTACAATCCTAAATGACAGAACTGAAGAGATCAGTCTCGGTAAAAATCTTGACCAACCGGTGTCCCTTAATAGCAATGATGAAATCGCTACTCTGGCCAGGGGTATTGATCGGTTGCGAATCAGTGTTGCACGAATGCTTAAAAGGTAACTATAGATGACTCAGCGTACATTCCAGGTCGGGTGGAGTTTCGCCCTTATAACCCTAATATTCTTGTCTTTTGTAACTATTGCTGGGGCGGCTGATTGCTTAGCCATTCGCAAGAAGATAAAGCAGGAGCCGGATATTCTTAAAAGAAGAGAATTGGTCAGCCAGGGGCTGACCAATTGCCCCAATGATCCTGTCATTAACTTCAAATACGCCTACTCACTTGAGCGTTTCCGCAAATACGACGAAGCGCTGAAACACTATCAGGTGGCAACCAAACTTGACCCAAAATATGCGAAGGCATATTTTGGCATGGGAGATATGTATTTGCAGCTTGGCAACCCCCACGCATCGGTTACAGCGTATCAAAAAGGGCTCGCCATTTCTCCTAATGACAAGCGTGCCGCACGCTCAATGCAAAAAGCCTTGGCAAAAATCAAAATAGTAGCTCCTCCGGTTAAGGCCGCTCGATCAACGCCAAAACCTGCCGATGTAGCTTCCAAAAAGACACCGGTTTCGCCCAAGAAAACAACGTCCAGCAAGTCTGCGACGACAACCCTGATGCCCTATAAGCCAAAGGCACCAACTGTTTTCCAAACTCCGCAGAACCAGATCCCTGTGGTCGCTGCCCCCCTTGGCAAAGAAACGGTACAGACGTTCACCTTTACCAAGGCTGGCCATTCAGATGCAACGGGCTCTTTGGATGACAATCTAATGGGTGCCAATTGAAGGTGGCATAAATACCCAGTCTTTTTTGCCGTTCAACTGGCAAAAAAGACATAAAAAAAGAGCCCGACCTTTTTAAGGTCGGGCTCTTTTTTTATGTCCTGCTCAATATCTACAAATCCTTTTAGCTAAAGAGAGATCCTACCTCCTGCTTAAACTCATCTTCTAATCTGGAGTCACCAATCTCTTTCACCAGTAGCCCAAGTAGTTCGTTAAAGCGACTCTTTGCTGGACTTCCACCCTCGACCCATTTCTCAACACAATCCCGAACAACCATTGAACCGACTGGGCCAATAGCCCTAGCCATTGCATCCTCCAACTTTGAGGCAATAGCCGCAAAAGGCCCCTCCTTCATCAATTTATCAACATCAATAACCGTTGGCGCAGCGGTTTGTGGCGCTGCCACCTGACTCTCGGAGGTAACGGATGACAAGGACGATTCTGCCGGCCCATTATTAAGTTTAGCAAAATCTGGTTTCACCGTAACAAGATCAGCAGCAGCCTTTAGTTCAGCAAGAAGCATACTTGTCGTCATATTGACTAGTGGCAAGCTCACCTTAACATCACAAATTGTGATTAACGTCCCCCCTTCATCAATTTTCTTATACAAAAACAACGACTCCTTGTTTCTAACCTCCAAGCTCATCACGTCCTGGGCCATGGTCGTTTGATTAGCAAAGAAAGCCTTCACAAAACTGCCGATGCGATCAAGAGCCGGCTCACTGAATGTCGGGGGCACATCCAGGGCAATAACCCCAAGATTATTTGTGTACACGAAAACTCCAACAACGCCCTGGAGCATTTTTATTTCTTGTAATAAATCCTTCATCTCAACCCTAATGTAAAATTGCTCTACAATTACTTAGAAAAAACACCACTCACACATATTACAGCGTAATACGCTGCACCAGGGGGCTAATCGAGCCAACAACGGCATCAGCCGATGCCTCGTTACCAAGCCCTATGGCAACAAAGATATGTGGCCCGTTAACAATAAGAACTTTAGCCCCAGATCGCTCATTTAGAACAAAGGTCCTGGGAGTCGAAGTCCGCAACTCATTATTCATCTTGGCAACTTGCGACACAAGGGTAGTATAATAGGCACAAAGTTCTCCACCATTATTGGTTTCAGCAATAATGGCTCCATCTTTCCCGGCCACAACAATACTATTTACCCCCATAATTGGAGTTATAACATCGAGCAGAACCTTTACCTCTGGGGAAATTACCGGCGCTTCGGATTTTGATTCAAGCTCAAGTGAACCGATTGCAGGTTCCTGGGCAAGGGTTTCAGGATCCTCTGGAGGCTGGGCGAGTGAAGCGGGATCAACCTCCTGGGGTTGCCCGGCACCACTGCTTGCCTTTGGCTTTTTCGTGGCTTCTTCACCACCGCCATTTGCGGCCTTCTCGGCAAGCTCATCCTTCATCCGGGCAGATTCAATCAGAATATAACCAAGGGGAGCATCAATAACCTGCTCACGCTGACGACATAGATGCTGAATTTCTATCTCAACCGGATCCCAGCAGGAAATTGCCAATGCGGCATCCTGCCCCTCCAACGACTCAGTAAAGGCTTGCAGGAGTTCACCATTGGCAAAGA
>JAJRUT010000121.1 GCA_024277655.1 Deltaproteobacteria bacterium
CATTGAAAGTAGCTGGGCCGAAAATGAATCCGTCTCCTTTAAAAAGGATCTGTTTTTTCGAACCATGCTGCCCCTTATTCTCAGGGTAAACGAGATTATTGCCAATGACCGAGAGAAACTCTTTATCATTAAAGACCTTGTCCTCTCGGGTCAGGAAATTAAAGCGGATGATCGTGCATGGCTAAAGGGACTCGCCAGAACCCACAAGGTCAAGACATCCCGCAAAGGCAAACCTTTCAACGACATCTTCTTTAATAAATTACTTGAGCGGGTGGATGAGATACCCATCTCCATGGCCCTTGGCCAAGCGGCTTATGAAAGTGCCTATGCCACCTCCAGATTTGCCATGGAGGGCAACTCGCTCTATGGTCAATGGCGCTGGGGAAGTGGAATTACACCAGCAGGCCAACGGCAGAATCTTGGTGATTACAGGATCGCCGATTACGATACGCCACTCGACTCCACCTTTGCCTTTGCCAAAAATTTAAATTCCAACAGGGCCTATGAAAAATTCAGGATACTACGGGCCCAGTTACGCAATGAAAAAAAACCACTTGATGGCTATTACCTCGCCCAGGGCCTTGATCGCTACTCCGAACGTGGGGAACAGTACGTCCTCACCCTCCAGCAAATCATCAGTCATAACGATCTAACCAAACTGGAAACGGTAAAACTCGGCAGTGGTACACCTGTAAAACTAGTTCCGAGATGGCAGAAAGAGCAATAAAAAAAGCCCATCCAGAAAGGATGGGCTTTTTTTATTTAAACTCTCCAGTCCAGATTGATTATATCCTAATCGCTCAGTCCATAAATATCATCAAGGGACGGGGTGTGATTTAACCCCTCGACATTAACATCTTTGACAAGATCAACCCCGGCAAAAAGGGCCTCCCGATTTAAATCTCTAAATTTTTCAGGCACCCTGGCAAGCACTGCCTTTTCCAAATCGGCGATGGGCAGTTTACCACAGAGTTGCCCCACGGCCCCAAGGGCAACGATATTAGCAACAATTTCCTTGCCAAGCTCCCTTGCAACCTCGGTAAATGGCAGGGAGATGGAACTACTCGTTGGAGTCTGACCAACAAAGGTTGAATCAACAACAAGTAATCCCTTGGGACTAAAATCAGAGAAAAAAGAATCCAGCGCTGTTTGATTCATGGCAAGAAGGCAATCCATATTAACCACCTTGGGATAATCAATCTCATGGGGGGAAATAACCACCTCAGCCATTGAAGTTCCGCCCCGTGACTGTGGCCCGTAGCTCTGGGTCTGACACACATAATAATCACCATAAACACCTGCCGCTTCGGCAAAGATTACGGCCGCTGTAATCACACCCTGACCACCAGAACCACAAAAGCGCATTTCATATCGTTCTTTTTTCATAACATCCTCAGTCTATTACAAGCTACCTGCAAAACCTACATTTCATCCAGTCTTTCCTTGGCACATTCACCACCCTTGGTCTCACCCTGCTCTGTGGTTTTTTTGCAGGCCATATCACGAATATGCTGATATTCATCCACATAGGCAGGTTTATCAATATCGGCAAGAACCCCGATGGAAAATTTACCATCCATCTCTTCAGGACTCATTTTCTCGGCCTTATTCACGGTAACGGCGTGATCTTTAAAGTGTTTTTGATATGCAACCGGATCACCTAGGCCATTTTGACGACCATAATAGGTGTGACAATTGGACATAATCTCAATAACAGCAAAGCCCCGCTTCTGAATACCACCCTTGATCAGGGCATCAAGTTGTGGCACATGATGCACCGTTCCCCTTGCCACATAGGACGCCCCGGCCGTAATGGCCAGCTCCGCAATGGAAAAAGAATGTTCAATATGGCCATACTGGGCTGTGCTGGCCTTGGCACCATAGGGTGTTGTTGGCGAATATTGGCCCCCCGTCATGCCATAGATCATATTGTTAACAATAATTGCCGTGATATTAAGATTCCGCCTGGCGGCATGAATAAAGTGATTACCACCAATGGCTGTAGCATCACCATCACCCATCACAGTCATCACCGTAAGACTTGGGTTGGCAAGCTTTATCCCGGTGGAAAAGGTCAGAGCCCTGCCATGGGTAGTGTGCAGGGTATTAAAATCGACGTAGGCCGGCATCCGACCGGTACAACCGATCCCTGAGGCCAAAACCAGTTCGTCCTGGGGAATATTAAGACTTGCTGTGGCTCTAATTAAGGAGCCGAGAACAATGCCAAGGCCACATCCTGGACACCAGACATGGGGGAAATTCATATCATGGCGGAGGAAATCATGTCTTACTTTTGATGCTTGTTCAACCATATTGGTTACTCCATACAAAGAAAGTTACAAACTCATAAGTTTTCTAAAAAGAATCTGCGGGGTGATAAATTTACCATCAAAGCGGTTCAACTGCTTAAGCGTAGCCGTCTGATTCACAGCCCTGACTTCCCTCACCATCTGGCCCATATTCATTTCAGGTACCAAAACAGCGCGACATTTACGACACACGGCGTCCACCGCCTTTTTAGGAAATGGCCACAGGGTCACAAGCTGCAAGAAACCCGCTTTTATTCCCTGCTCACGGGCCATCCGCACGGCACGAATGGCGGATCTTGATACAGCGCCATAGGTAATAATGGCGATTTCAGCATCATCCATCATAAACTGTTTGGTCATCTGAATTTCATCGGCACCATTGGCAAGTTTTCGATATTGCCGTTTCAAAAATCCGCCGGCAACCTCCGGACTAAAATTGGGGAACCCCTTGGCATCATGCATAAGTCCTGTGACATGATGCCTGTAGCCCGAACCAATATCAGCCATGGGCGGAACTCCACGACTATTATCCTCATAGGGGAGATACCACTCAGGCGGAACACTTGGTTTAATCCGGTTGAAAATTGGAATATCTTTATTGGGGGGCAGAGTAATGGCCTCCCGCGTGTGGCCGACAATTTCATCCGACAATAAAATCACGGGGGTTCGATATTTTTCCGCCAGATTAAAGGCCTGAATCGTAATTTCATAGGAGTCGGCAACGGAGGAAACCGCAAGGACAATAATGGCGTGATCGCCATGGGTACCCCACCTGGCCTGCATAACATCGGCCTGGGCCGGACTTGTGGGTAATCCTGTTGAAGGCCCACCCCGCATAACATTAACCACCACAATCGGCACCTCGGTCATGGAGGCGTAGCCGAGATTCTCCTGCATAAGGGAGAATCCGGGGCCTGACGTTGCAGTGAGAGATTTAACCCCAGCAAGGGACGCACCAACAATGGCCCCCATGGAGGCAATTTCATCCTCCATTTGAATAAAGGTGCCACCTACGGTTGGTAACTTCACACTCATTAGCTCGGCGATTTCCGAGGATGGGGTAATGGGATAACCGGCATAAAAGCGGCACCCTGCCGCTAGTGCCCCTTCGACAATGGCTTCATTGCCCTGGAGTAAATATTTTTGCTCAGTATCCGTTACGGGCTTCGTCATAAATTAATACCAAAAAGCAAATTTTATTAAAGAGACCACAGTAGCTACCTGGCAGTAATGGAGATAGCAAAATCAGGACAGTGTAACTCGCAGATTAAACAACCGATACAATCATCCGGCCTTGTAGCGTCCGGCCCCCCCATATCATCCCCATCATAGACCTGCTTGGGACAGAGAGATATACAGATACCGCATGACTTGCACCAGTTTCGATAAATAGTTTGATTAAAAAACTTAGTCTTCTTCTTTTTTGTAGTCATAAAAACGGCCTTGCACATTAAGGATAAAAGTTGTTTTAAAAATGTGTTATTAAACCAAATAACTATCTTAAAAGCTTAGCAAATTACCATTTTATTTGCTAATGATATTTGCAAACTATTTCACAACAAACACAAAAAAAGGCTCACCAAAATGATTATTGAAAATGGTCACAATATCGCTGTACATTACACCGGCACCTTTGAAGATGGAGAGGTGTTTGACTCTTCAAGAGAACGTGGCCCCCTTAACTTTGAGGTGGGTGCAGGACAGATGATTAAAGGTTTTGACGATGCCGTTGTCGGCATGAAGGTTGGCGAATCAAAAGAAATCACCCTCCCCCCCGAAGAGGCCTACGGCCCGAGAAATGAAGAGTTGCTTATTGAAATGGACAGGGCTAATTTCCCGGAGGATATGGAACTTGAGGAGGGAATGCAGTTGCAACTTACCAACCAGAACGGTCAGCCCGTCCCTGCGACGGTAGATCATATCGGCGAGGAAAAAATAGCCATGGATGTGAACCATCCCATGGCTGGCAAAACCCTGATCTTTGCCATTGAGATTGTCGAGATCAACTAATCCCACATCATCATGTGTGCTTAAGCAAAAAAAAACAGAGCCACACCTAGGAGCTTGTCCGAGAATAGGAAACCGGCTACAAAGCCAGAAAAAATGGCCCATTTTTCCACCTTTTCGCTTCGCCTTATATTCTCGGACAAGCTCCTAGGTCACAGCCAACAACTGAAAGGCTCCAAGTTGTGGTATCCCGCCCTGGGTGTGGCGCTCACCCTCTACAACGCAGAGGATATCTTTTTTATTGATATATCCCCATTCCTTGGCGACCCGCATTGCCGTAAAAACCATTTCATCCCGGCTCAAGTTCTCCCGGATGATAATGGGGACAATATTCTTATACAGAGCGGCGTGGCGGGCAACATGCAATGAATTGGTCACAAGAAGATTTGGTACCCGGCGATTCCACTTGGAAATCTCCGGATACAAGATCCCTTTTAAATCTATGAGCAGGGTGGCAGCAACCATGGTGAGGCTTGAGGCAGCAATAATCGCAGGATTGGCCTTCTTCTCAAGGGGGTCCACAATGGTGGCATCACCACTTCGGTCCCCTTGGTATATCTCTTCTTCACAGATAATTGAGGCCATGGTCCGCACCACATTCACCGGGGCTACTCCGGTTGCCGTTTCCCCAGAAAGCATCACCGCATCCGTCCCCTCTTTTACTGCCACACTGACATCTGTCACCTCTGCCCTGGTGGGCCGATAGTTATAGGTCATCGTGTCAAGCATCTGAGTGGCGGTGATCACAGGCTTATTCTTATGCCAGCAGAGGCGGATAATCTCCTGCTGAATACGGGGTACCCTGGCCGCCGCAAGTTCAACCCCCATATCACCCCGGGCGATCATTATGGCATCAGAGGCATCAACAATATCCTTGATCTACTCAACGGCCTCCGGCTTCTCTATCTTGGCAATAACCCGGATATCACGCTTCCCGGATTTTGCAATAATCGCCTTAACATCTATAATTTCAACAGGTGAGCGGACAAAGGACAGGGCCACATAATCGATGGAATGGTCAAGCCCCCACTGCAGATCAGCCTCATCCTTGGTGGTTAGACTTGGCAGGGACAGACTGGTCTGGGGCAGGTTAATCCCCTTACTGGACTTAAGCAGTCCGCCGACAATAATTTCGCAAACCACCTCATCCGCCCCTTCAGAAACAACCTTCAACTCAAGCAAACCATCATCAAGGAGTATCGGATCGCCCTCACGCAGATCGGCTAGCACCTCCGGGGTAATGGTTGAAATACACTCTGCTGTACCCTCAACCGGGCCTACGACAATACGAATCGTTTTCCCTGGGACGAGCTGTGCCCCATCTCCTTGCATCTTGCCTGTTCTGATTTTCGGGCCACAGAGATCAAGTAGCACTGCCACGGGTTTACCCCACTCCTTCTCGGCCTTTCTAATATTATTTAAAGTTTTTTCGTGTTGTTCATAGGTGCCATGGGAAAAATTAAGCCTTGCCACATCCATCCCGGCAACGATCATCTTGCCGATGGTCTTCATGGTATCAGAGGCTGGGCCGATGGTGCAGACAATGCGTCCCATCTTTTGCACCGAGGCACTGCTTTGCTCTTTTAGAGAGCTTATATGGCTAAATAACTTCTTGAAATCAATAGGTTTTTCAAGACTTGCAATAACATTTACATGGGACTCAAGCCGTTTATTAAGCTCATCAGGAACACAGGAACCGGAAATAACGATGATGGGAACCTTGGGGTTTACCACCTCCATGGCCTCGATAAACTTAAAGCCATCCCACTGAGGCATAACAATATCGGTCAAAAAAACATCGTAATGTTTCGAGGTTGCAAGGAGAAATCCCTGCTTGCCATTGTCGGCAATATCTACCTTATGATCCCTGTTTTCAAGTTGGCGCTGAAGCTGGAGAGAAACTATTTTTGAATCCTCAATAATGAGAACACGCATGACGTACCCCTATAAATAACGATTATTTTAATCAGAAAAAAACACTCCGCAAAAAAATGATACAAAATTATAGGCCCAGAAAGATAGTTTTTATCTAGGATATATCGGAGCGGAGGCCGTGTCCTAAAAATTACCAAGGGCAGACCAGAGAACACCAGCAGCAATGGCCGAGCCTATCACTCCGGCAACGTTAGGCGCCATGGCATGCATCAGAAGGAAATTTGAGGGATCCTCCTTTTGCCCCACCGCCTGCACCACCCGAGCCGAGTCGGGCACAGCAGAAACCCCGGCGGCACCAATGAGCGGATTAATCTTTTCCACTAAAAATAGATTCATAAACTTTGCAAACAAGACCCCGCCAGCCGTGGCAATAACAAAGGACAGGGCACCAAGGCCAAAAATCATGATGGATTGCGGAGTAAGAAAGACCTGGGCCTGGGTTGAGGCCCCCACCGTAAGGCCAAGAAGGATGGTAACAATATCGATCATGGCATTACGGGCGGAACTCGCCAGACGCTCCGTTACAGTGGACTCTTTAAGGAGATTCCCAAAAAACAGCATACCCAGCAAGGTCGTGGAACCTGGAGCAATGAGGGCGCAGATCAGAAAAGCCACAATGGGGAAAATAATCTTCTCGCGTTTGCTAACGGTGCGCGGGGGAGCCATGCGGATAAGACGTTCTTTTTTGGTGGTCAACAGCTTCATGATCGGTGGCTGAATCACGGGAACCAGAGCCATATAAGAGTAGGCGGCAATGGCGATTGGCCCCAGAAGCTCCGGGGCAAGCATGGATGAGAGAAAGATTGCAGTTGGCCCATCAGCACCACCAATAATACCAATGGCCCCGGCCTGCTGGGTAGTGAAACCAAGGATAAGCGAGCCGACAAAGGTAAGAAACACCCCTATCTGGGCCGCCGCACCAAGTAAAATTAACTTTGGATTTGACAGCATGGTGGAAAAATCGGTCATGGCGCCAATACCAAGGAAAATAAGGGGCGGATAAATCCCCTTGCTTACGCCCTGATACAAAAAGTACAATACCGAGTTCTCATCATAAACCCCAAGGGGCATACCCTCGATGGGTGGAATATTACCAAGCAACACCCCGAAACCAATAGGCACAAGGAGTAACGGCTCATAATCCTTAACAATCCCGAGGATAATAAAGAGCAGACCTATCAGGATCATTAAGGAATTACCCACTCCCAAATGGGCAAAACCGGAGTTTGAAAAGAAGCTTGTTAAATCCACAGATCAACCTATCTCAATCATCTTTTGACCATGGGTAACCGCATCACCGGCACTCACCATAATCTTCTTCACCACACCACCAATTTTGCAGGTAATGGCATTTTCAAGCTTCATGGCCTCAAGGACAAGAAGTTTCTGACCGGCAAGCACCTTGTCCCCTTCAGCAACACACACCTCCAGGATATGACCTGGAATGGGGGAGACGATAACTCCATCTTTACCACCAGTCCCAGCGGCTGAGGCCAAGCCCGGAGTTCCGCCCGGACTACCATTGGCCAAGACAGATTCTGGAAGAGAGAGCAAACTCCTTGCGCCATTAACATTTTTAATCGCTTTTATCGTAACCACATGGGTCTCACCATTGACCTCGGCAACAACCTCATCGTCGCTTACGGAAACAATAGACACTACGTAACTCTTGCCCTTTAGGGCTAATTTATATTCGCGCATAAATGATCAATCATGCAACCGGGGAGACAACACACATCATCTCCGGCGTAGATTATTAACTCCAACTTGATTTCGAACAGAAAGGCCGTGGACACGACCACTAATTTTCCATGGCGACTCCAAATCACCATGACTCTTCCAGGTTATCCTGTCTTGTTCTTCCGGAAAATTTTGACTGAGATGAAATGCCGCGCTAACGACAATAAGAATATCCTGATCGGCTGGACGACTATCAGCAATAGCAACAACCTCCCTCTTCCTGAACATTTTTTTCAGTCTGCCGGGCAGGGTGAGTAATGTCGGGAGCAAGGCAATATACACACTGATCACCACAAGACCAGCAAACACCATAGCCATACCAAATAGGCTAAAGAGTACAGCATCGAAGTCAGGGCTGGTTAAATTGGCAAGACTGATTTTAGCAAAAGAGAAGTTCATAATGGTTACAGTGGGATGTTCCCATGTTTTTTCATGGGGTTTGAATCCCTTTTATTGCGGAGCATTTCCAGGGCCTTTATGATCCTGAAACGGGTTCTGGCAGGCTCGATTATATCATCAATATAACCTCGTTTTGCCGCAATAAAGGGGGTAGCCATTGATTCGTTATACTCCTGCTCTTTGTCGGCCAAATACTGCTCGGGGTCATCGGTGTTCTGCGCCTCTTTATAATAAAGAACTCCGACAGCACCCTTGCCACCCATCACAGCAATTTCAGCAGAAGGCCAGGCGTAGTTAATATCACCACGCAGATGTTTTGAACTCATAACGCAATAAGCCCCACCATAGGCCTTACGAGTAACCACCGTAATTTTCGGAATAGTCGCCTCCGCATAGGCGTATAAAATCTTTGCCCCATGGCGAATCACCCCGCCATACTCCTGATTTACTCCAGGTAAAAAGCCTGGGACATCAACAAAGGTAATCACCGGAATATTAAAACAATCACAAAAACGCACAAACCGCGCAGCCTTGACTGAAGCGTTGATATCAAGCACCCCGGAGAGATAATTAGGCTGGTTGGCGACAATACCGGCAGAGGTGCCATTATAACGGGCAAAACCTGTGATAATGTTTGGCGCATATTTTTCCTTGACCTCAAAGAAATCACCATTATCCACCGTATGCAGAATAACCTGCTTCATGTCATAGGCTTCATGGGGGTTATCGGGAATAATCTCATTAAGTAATGGCTCGTTATGGTCGGGGGCATGATCCACCATTTGCACCGGAGGATTTTCGATGTTATTTGCCGGAAGATAGGCCAGGAGCTTCTTGATATACTCGATGGCATCAGGACCAGATTCTGCAGCATAATCAGCAACACCACTGGTTGCAGCGTGCATTTCAGCGCCACCTAACTCCTCAACCGTTACCTCCTCATGGGTAACAGCCTTTACCACCTTGGGGCCGGTGAGAAACATGTAGGAGTTTTGCTTAACCATCACGACAAAATCGGTAAGGGCCGGGGAATACACTGATCCCCCGGCACAGGGACCAAATATGGCAGAAATCTGGGGAATCACCCCACTTGCCATGACATTGCGCTGAAAAATTTCTGAATAACCTGCCAGGGCCTCAATTCCTTCCTGAATCCTGGCCCCGCCGGAATCACTAAGACCAATAAGGGGCGCCCCATTTTTCACGGCAAAGTCCATAACCTTACAGATTTTTTCAGCATGGGTCTCGGACAGGGAACCTCCAAGAACGGTGAAGTCCTGGGAATACACATACACCAGCCGACCATCAACCGTGCCGTACCCGGTGACAACACCATCCCCGAGAAAGACCTTTTTCTCCATGCCAAACTGCTGACAACGATGGGTTTTAAACATGTCAAATTCTTCAAAGGAACCCTCATCAAGGAGGAGGGCAATCCTCTCCCTGGCGGTGAAACGGCCTTCGGCGTGGAGTTTGTCAATACGCTCCTGGCCACCGCCAAGACGTGCCTCAGCACGCTGTTTCAGCAGATTTTCAAGTTTAGCCAAAGTTTGTGACATAACGATTCATCCTTCAACGGGGTGGTTATTTAGGGCTTTGTGACACTCTGTTGGCTCCAGCAAGGCATCTTTACATATGCGATTTTGTAAAATGGAGCAATTGCCTTTGATTTTGGTAGACAAGCTATAGAGTGAGAATACTTACTAAACATCTCAACTTTCCCACTTGTAATATATTGATGGGTTATCGTCGTTTTATGCTCTTGCTGAACGTGAAGTATTATTTCACCTCAGGATTTAGAATTCAGCACAACATATTTTCTTGCCATTCTACGGAATCCTGACTTTTGAATTCTGAATCCTGAATCCAAAACAAGCGACTTTGCATTGACTCACAAACAGCTACACAATTAGGAACCTGCAAAAAGAGGCCAGATCTATAAACCGGCAAAGACCGTGGCACATAGATCACCAAGGCCGCCAAGATTCTCACAGACATGAACACCACCAGCCTCCAGCGCCGCAATCTTACCTGCCGCCGTTCCGGCTGAGCCGGTAACAATGGCTCCGGCATGCCCCATACGCCGTCCAGGCGGGGCCGTTATACCGGCAATAAAGCCCACCACCGGTTTAGACATTTCAGCTTTGATAAAGGCCGAAGCCTCCTCTTCAGCCGAGCCACCTATTTCACCCACCATAACAACACCTTTTGTTTGCGGATCAGCCTCAAAGGCCGCAAGACAATCTATAAAATCTGTACCATTTATGGGATCTCCACCAATACCGATGCATGTCGTCTGACCCAAACCACGCTTGGTCAGCTGGTCAACAACTTCATAGGTCAGGGTTCCAGACCTTGAAACCACACCAATTGGCCCCCCAGGCTTGTGGATCATACCCGGCATAATACCGAGCTTGCACGCGCCGGGGGTAATCACTCCGGGGCAATTCGGCCCAAGTAAGCGCACCGACTTCCCGCCAAGAAACGCCTTAACCTTCAGCATATCCATAACCGGGATACCCTCAGTAATACAGACAATAAGCGCGACACCTGAATCTGCCGCCTCCATAATGGCATCAGCTGCAAAGGGCGGCGGGACAAAGATAAGAGAGGTGTCAGCCCCGGTAGCCGAAACGGCTTGGGCCACCGTATTAAAGACAGGTATTTCATCCATAAATTGCCCGCCTTTTCCCGGAGTCACTCCGGCAACAACATTTGTCCCATATTCAACACAGGCCCTGGTGTGAAACTGCCCCTCCTTGCCCGTAATCCCTTGCACAACAACCCTGGTCGCTTCATTAACCCAAATAGCCATAGCAAATCCCCTTTTACGCGACGATGGCCGCAACCTTCTTTGCGGCATCAGCAAGATCAGTAGCAGTAATTAAATTGAGGCCAGACTCAAGAAGAATCTGCCGCCCCCGTTCAACATTGGTTCCTTCCATCCGCACCACCACCGGAATTTTGATATCAACGGTTCGGGCGGCCTGAACCACCCCTTCGGCCAAAACATCACAGCGCAGAATACCTCCAAAGATATTAATGAGAACACCCTTCACCCTGGCATCACTCAGGATAAGGCGAAATCCCTGCTCCACCATATCGGCAGAAGCTCCACCACCAACATCGAGAAAATTGGCCGGTGTTGCCCCCGCCTGCTGAATAATATCCATTGTCGCCATGGCAAGACCAGCACCATTCACCATATTACCAATATTACCATCAAGATTGATATAGTTAAGACCATATTTGGAGGCCTCTACCTCCAGCGGATCCTCCTCTGACTCATCACGCATTTCAGTAATATCAGGATGGCGGTACAAACTGTTGGAGTCCACATCCACCTTGGCATCAAGGGCCACGACATTGCCATCCGTGAGAACCACAAGGGGGTTAATCTCAACAAGGGAACAATCATACTCCATAAACAGCGCAAAGAGAGAGCGAAGAAGCGTCGCAAAAGATTTAAACGTCTCACCACCAAGACCAAGGCCAAAGGCAACCTCACGGACATGAAACCCCTGCAGACCGGCAAGGGGGTTGACCCGTACCTTAATCAGCTTATCAGGACTCTTCTCTGCCACCTCCTCAATGTCCATCCCCCCCTCACGACTGGCCATAATCATAACGGAATCCGTCTGCCGATCGGGTAGAATCGACAGGTAGAACTCATGTCTGATATCAAGCCCTTCCTCGACAAGGATCTTGTCAACCAGCTTCCCCTGAGGGCCAGTCTGTTTGGTGGTAAGAGTCATGCCAAGGATATCAGAGACAACTTCTTTCACCTCGGCCTTTGAATGGGCAAGCTTTACCCCGCCACCCTTACCACGGCCTCCGGCATGGATCTGCGCCTTGATCACAACGGGATAACCACCAAGCTCTTCAACCTGGGCGAGTGCCTCGTCAACGCTAAAGGCAACGTTGCCCACTGGCGTTGCCACACCATTTGCCCGAAACAATGCTTTTGCCTGATATTCATGAATCTTCATAGGCTAACTCCTTGACCTGCTTTCGAGAATAATAACATGAGTATATGTAGAACCATATTATCCTACTCTGGAATAAAGCTTAATTGCAAAACCGATTTTCCAAAAGATCACGATTTAGGCCATTAGAGTATCCGCCGACAAATTAATTACCATTGACTTTTTCCTGTGGCTAGATACTATAATTTCCCTATATTTTTTTACTATGCACGTATACTCCGACTCTTAAATTGGACTATTATTCCTTAATAAAACCAACCTATTACCCACAGTTCACCTGATTATTACATGAAATTATCGTCCCTTCCTATCCTTATTATATTTTGTTTTGCCACTCCTCTTTTTGCCAGTGAAACAGATCCTCTCTCACCAGAGGATCAACTCGAACTGGACCAACTTATGGAGGTGCTGGATAAACATACCGAAATTGCCACCTTCACTAAAATGAATGCCGATTATATCCCCGGTATGGTTACCGTTCTCGATGGACGTGATGTGGAGGCCCGTGGCAAGCGTAACGTCATGGAGGCACTAACCCTTGTCCCTGGCCTGGATATCTCCTTAAGCCGCAACGGCACCCCGTCCATGGTCAGCCGTGGTATCGGCTCGCCCTACCTGCCCGCCACCTCCCTGGTTATGCTGGATGGCATCACCATGAACTGTACCGCCTCAGGCATAGCCTCGATTACTTTCGGGATCCCCATTGCCCAGATCGACCGCATTGAGGTAATCCGGGGGCCTGGCACCTCGGTCAATGGCGAATTTGCCTATAACTCGGTGATCAATATTATCACGAGAAAAGAGACAAACACTATCCATGGCTCCTTTGGCCGTTTTCACACCTATGATGGTGGCGGTATCACCTCTTTCAGCGACGCAGATCGGCAGATGCAATTCACCCTTAATCTGGCAACCAGTGGCACAGACGGAGCAAGCCACTCATACGGGCCTGACAACTTTGGCAATTTCGGCAAGACTAATGAAAAGCGCAAAATGGACTCGGCCTTTGCAACCTTCAAATATCATAATTTTTCTATCTCAGGCTCTTATCTCGATGCGGGCCAAGGTGATTTTTTTCAACCCTTCCCAAACCATGAAGATCAAATAAAATCAACCCAGATCGTGACCTCCATCGAAGCCCAGCAACGTCTTCAGCCAACGAATAATCTGAATATCCTCTACAAATTTGGTTGGCAACATAACGAGAACAACGTCGGTCAGGATCGCCTGGCCCCCCCCGGCTTTACCCTTGTCTGGCCTCCCCTGCCCAGCATCACTTACCCCGACGGGGTTTTGTTCGGTTTTTACAACGAAGAGGAGAAAATATTTTCGAGCCTTGAAACAACATGGAAGATCAGCCCGGATAACACCCTGACCTTTGCCATGAATTATAATTACACCCACCTCAAGCAAACCGACACCTACGGCAACTTTGATCCCGCCACCTATCAGCCAACGGCTTGGCATAAATACACCGATGCCAATAATTTTATGGATGGTAAGGCAACCAGAAACCATTACGCCTTTGCCCTGCAAGATGAATATCACCTGAGTAGCACACTCTCCGTCATGGCCGGACTGCGTTATGACCATTACTCAGACGTTGAAGACGATCAAATCACCCCGAGGATTTCCGGAGTGTGGCAACCATCCGAACATCATATTTTTAAATTTCAGTACGCCAGGGCCTTTCGCCCCCCTACCCTTACCGAGCTCACCGGCAATGCCAACTTTGTTCAGGGCAGTGACAAGATCAATTCCGAAATCATTGACACCTTTGAGCTTGGTTACATTTTTAGGGCCGAGACGATTATCGCCAAACTGAGCCTATTTTATTCTGATCTTGACGATCTCATTCGTTCAGAATCTACCAGTGCCGGCTATATCTACAGTAACAACGCCTCTGCCAGCCAAACCGGCTTTGAACTTGAATACAAACAGGATCTGCTGGATAACCTCGAACTCAACGGTAACCTGTCCTACGCCAAAACCAGGGACAGTGACACCCATGAAGAGGTGCCCAATGGTCGGAGCTGGCTGTTGAACCTTGGCGTGACCTACTCACCACTTGAGCAGATCTCCATGAATACCCAGTATCGTTATGTCAGTGAACGATTCAGAGCACCCAGTGACCCCCGTAATGATTTGCAAAGTTATGACGTGGTTGATGTCACCCTGTCCTTTTTTCCAGCGCAGATCCCGGGCCTGACTGTACGCACAGGACTCAAAAACATATTTGACAAGGGAACCTATGTCTCTTCAAAGGAAAGTTCGTTTTACAGCCCCAATCAGGGCGCAGATTACCCAGTTCTTGACAGGTTTTGGTGGACCCAGATCGCCTATGATTTTTA
>JAJRUT010000122.1 GCA_024277655.1 Deltaproteobacteria bacterium
GGGGGGGAGTGGAATTAGAGCTTTGTTTTCATCTCTTCAAGCTTTTCCTGGGCGGATTCCCACTTGGCGTAGGTACGTGCAAGTGTGCGCTCTGCGACTGAGTATTGCTTTGATTTTTCGGTGAATTTTAGTTGATCCTGATAAAGTTCAGGGTCGGCAAGGCATTGCTCAAGTTTAGCTTTAAGCTCTTCCTGAGTTTCGATTTCCCGTTCAAGTCTTACCACTTCTTTTTTCAAGGGGCCAAGTGCCTGGGTTTCTTGCTGGCGCAGTTTGGCCTGTTCCTGACGGGCCTTTTTGCCTTTGGCCTTTGGCTCAGCCTTCTTTACCTGTTTTTGTGGACTTTTTTTTGTGTCGACCAGATCCTTTGTTTTGTCAATGTAGTAACTGATATTGCCCTCGTACAGGGCGCCTATGCCATTTTTTATCTCAAGGGTTTTGTTGGTGAATTTGTCGAGGAAAAAACGGTTATGACTGACAACGATGATGGATCCGTCATATTGATCCATCGCTTCCATCAGGATATCCTGGCTGGTCATGTCAAGATGATTGGTGGGCTCATCCATAATAAGGAGGTTGGCGGGGGAGGCAATCATCTTGGCGAGAGCAAGGCGAGATTTTTCCCCCCCGGAAAGTACGCCCACCCGTTTGTCCACATCATCACCTTTGAAAAGAAAGGCGCCAAGTAGTGACCTTGTTTGGGTGATAGTCTTTTCCACGTCAATATTCTGCATGGTTTCAAGTACGGTGTATTGCGGATTCAGTTCCTGGGCCTGATGCTGACCAAAGTAGGAGACGATAACATTATGGCCGAAACGTATTTCACCGCTGTCAGCCTTGACTAGCCCTGCTAGCAGCTTGACCATGGTTGATTTTCCGGCACCATTATCGCCGACAATGGCAAGTTTGTCGCCCCGGGAAAGATCAAAGTTGAGGTTATTGAGAACATGTTTACCTGGGAAACTCTTTTGCAAATTTTCCACGGTTACCATGCTTCGCCCACTTGGGGCCGAAGGGGGGAAACGGAAGGAAACATGGGTTTCCTGATCGTCCAGCTCAATGAGTTCCATCCGGTCGAGCTGTTTCAAACGGGACTGTGCCTGTTTGGCCTTGGTGGATTTGGCCCTGAAGCGATCGACAAAACGCATGGTCTCGGCAATCTTGGCCTGCTGGTTGTCGTAGGCGGCCTTATGGATGGCAAGGCGCTCTACCTTATCCACCTCATATTTTGAATAGTTGCCCTTATAGGTGGTCAGCCTGCCAAGACTGATCTCCCAGATGGAGTTCACCAGATTGTCAAGAAAGATACGGTCGTGGGAGATAATAATGAGTCCCCCTTCATAGCTTTTAAGGAAATCCTCAAGCCAGGTGAGGGTGTGGACATCGAGGTGATTGGTGGGTTCATCAAGCAGCAAAAAGGATGGTTTGGCAAGGAGTTGTTTAGCCAGCATTAGGCGCATAAGCCAGCCCCCTGAGAAGGAGGAGCAGGGACTGCTAAAGTCGGAGGTTTTAAACCCAAGTCCCATCAGCACCTTTTCGATGGATGATTGCATGGAAAAAATATCACCGGCGTCAAGGTCGTGTTGCAGGCTACCCTGCTGCTCTAGGAGCTTTGCCATTTCAGCAGAATCTTCCTGGGCCGTACTTAATTTGTCGTGGATTACGGCAAGTTTAGCCTGTTTTTCAAGGAGATCTGCAAAGGCGGTTTCGGCCTCCTTGTACAGGCTCTCATTCATGTCAATGCCGGTGATTTCCTGAGCAAGATAGCCTGTAGTGTCGCCCTTTGCTCTTTTGATGATGCCGGGGTCGGTCACCGTCTCACCGGCAATCATCTTTAGAAGGGTTGATTTGCCGGTGCCGTTTACCCCGACCAGGCCTATCCGATCCTTATTATTGATCCGACCCGAAACGTTACGAAAGATATGTTTCTCCCCATATTGCAGGGAAAGATCATTGATGGTAATCATGGCGACATCGCTGGTTGTTCAAGGAGGGTGCGTTGGCACGTCCTCCTGTGAAAGATTTATAGAAAATGGTTTACGCCCCGCTTGGTAGCATAAAAAACGGGCGAGTGCTTGGAGAAAATGAAGATGACAACAGGGGGACTGGTTTTTTCCACGGAATTTGCGGGTTGGCAGAAGACTGTTCCCCGTTTACTGGAGCAGGCGCAACTGCTTTCTGTTATTAAGGCCACGGGCAGGAAGGTTCTCCTGCTGGTTAATCTGGTGGAAGATTTAGCCCCGCCGATTACAACGCCGGTGGATTGCGTGCGAGAGGTGGTTTGTTATCTTAAAAAACAGGGCGTGCAAGATCTGGTGATCGCTGCGGGGTGTGGTTCCACCCGGTATGAAACTAAACATTGTTTTACTACCCTTGGCTATGACAGGCTCAGCCGGGATGAGCAGGTCGAGCTTATTGATCTGAATCATGAGCCATGCAAAGTTCTGAGTAATCCTGAATGCCGCTGTTTTCCCAAAATGTATTTGCCTAAATTGCTATTTGAGGTGTTTTTGATTTCAATTCCGGTACTTAAGGCTCATACCCTGGCTGGGGTGACCCTTACCATGAAAAATATGATGGGTGCGCCTCCCCCTGCCCAGTACCAACAGGGCGGACATTGGAAAAAATCTTCATTCCATGCCAATATGGATGAGGCCATCTTCGATTTGAACCGTTATCGTACCCCCGATTTTACCCTGCTTGATGCCAGCATCGGTATGCAGGAGGCCCATCTCTTTGGGCCGGAGTGTCATCCTCCGAAAAACAAAATTGCCTGTGGTTTTGATCCGGTTGCTATTGATGCCTGGGGTGCTGATCTACTCGGTTTTGGTTGGCAAACCATTGACCATATACGCAGGGGAGATGGGGTACTCGGGACAGGGTCGTATAGCGAGCGACGACTATAAGTCTTCACCGTCTTGATACGGCAATATAAATTATTATTGTGCTACTTCCTGCGCTCGATGGCAAGTTCCCGACATATCTGGGCGGAAATCTCTTCGATTGATTTCTTGGTGGATGAAATATAGGGGATATCATACTTCAGAAAGGTTTGCTGGGCCTGCTGAACCTCCTGACGGCAGGTGGCCATCTTGGCGTAGTTGCTGTTGGAATAACGCTTTTCCCGGATCTGGTGGAGGATCTCAGGTGCGGCCATAAGACCCACCGTCCGTTCCTTGTTGGCGACGATCTGTTCGGGAAGGTGGTATTTGCCCAGATACTCAGAGGTTAAGGGGAAGTTTGCGGTTTTAAGGCCCATATGGGTGGCAAGATAGACGCTAACCGGAGTTTTCCCGGCCCGGGAGACGCCCAGGATAATGATGTCAGCCTTGTCATACTCGTTGGTCTTTGCCCCATCGTCATGATCCATACAGTAGTTGATGGCCTCAACCTGGGCATTCATCGCCGTATCTTCCTGGTGATAGGTATAGCCCGGCACCCGGAGGGGTTTGGCTTCAAGGCAGTGGGCCAGGCGATTGAGGTGGTAGGCAAACCCGTCAAAAAAATCGACATTGGCATGGTCAAAGATATTGCGGACATCAGGGCTCATCAGGGTGGTAAAGATAATGGGCTGCAATCCGGATGATTCTTCAAGAATCTGGGCCAGGGTATTTCGCGCCTCATCCACGGTTTGGACAAAGGGAAAGGTGTGTTCGGTGAATGAAATTTCCGGAAATTGACAGGTGAGTGCCCGGCCAAGTGTTTGGGCAAGAATGCCCGTTGAATCAGAGATGTAATAGATGTCTTTTGAAGTCCACATCTTTACCTGTGTACACTGTTTTATGTTGAATTGCCAGTGGTTCCTTGCTGGCTGAGTGGTTGTGCCTATTTAGGCGACAAGCCAGTTTTGAAATTCTTTAAAAAAATTATTTTGCAGAAAATTCTTCTGGTTCAGGTGCCGTAATGGTGAGCGTTCCTCGTTTCCCGCCACTGCCTTTACCGCCCTGTCTGTGAGGGGGATGGTGAAAGGGGAGAGTCTTGGATGTTTTTCGATGTTTTCTGCTATTTCAGCCATCATCTCTCTGGAGTGGTTCTGGTATTTTTGATCTTGTCCTTCCCGGTCTTGCAGGACCTCTCCCTGTTTATCCAGGAAGTCGCTGATCTGTTTCCAGCGGGTAGCAAGGAGATTCTGTTCCTGTATTTCGTCATTCTTTTCAGGTAGGTCCATGTCGCGAAAGGCATCAACTAAACTTTCGTTATCAGCAGGAATGGCGTGGTAGCTTGTGATTTGGCTTGCGGTTATCTGGGTCTGGGTGAACGAAGCATCAAGACTTGCAAGGGAACCTAGATCGCCAAGGCTCATGGCCCGGACCATTGCCTGTCCATAATCGCCATTGAAAAAGTCACTAGCAATGGTGGTTAACGATTCGTAGAGGTTGGCAATATCGGCAAGCTCCTGCTCATTGAGATCACCCTCAACAGTAAAGGTCAGGGATTCTGTCATGGCAGCCTGGGCGCTAAATGTCATGCCACTTGCCAGCGGGGTGGCAAAGGATTCGCTACTCATTTTGAGACTGGTCATGGAGCTTTGGCTGAAGGTAACCACATCGCCCTCATCGGTGATGATGGAAATATCCCCCGTCTTCTCCTGGTAACTCTGGTGTTGGAGAGACTGGCTGCTAACGCTGTTACCGTAAGCTTGCGACTGATTTGGAGTAAGGCTGTTTGATCCGATCTGCATGATTGACTCCCTTTAAAAAAAAAGAACGTTTCAGTAATTGTCGGAATAAAGAGCCGTGAACTTAAATGAAAATCAGGGATTATTCATCCCGGTCACTGTCATAGGCCTTTTGCAGGTAATTTATGTGTTTTTGGCTTGTCGGTGGGAGTTTAAGGTCGTAGCGGTTGACATATTCTGCTGCCATCCGATCGGTGTTAAAAATGGGAATATTCAGCTCGATATTTCGCAAACACTTGTCAATATAACCCTCCTGTTCATGGTCATAGAAGGCGGCAAGGATATCTGGCAGGATCTCGTACAGGGATGCGGCATCCTCGGCATAGAGCAGGGTTGATTTATCTTCACTGAGGCAGGCATTGTCAACATTTGTTTCCAGGCCAAATTTCCAGCCGGTGAGCCCGTCGTGGTACCCCTCGGCCCACCAGCCATCCATGATGGAGATGTTCGGGACACCGTTCATGGCAGCCTTCATGCCGCTTGTACCACTGGCCTCCAGGGGGCGTTTGGGGCTGTTGAGCCAGGCATGGACACCGGCCACCATGAGTTTGGCAATTTTCATGTCATAGTTGGGGATAAATACTAGTTTGCCAAGGCCATTTGTTTTTTCAAACAGCTCTTCCTGGATAAAGAGGATCTGTTTAATTAGTTTTTTACCCGGTTCATCAGCCGGGTGGGCCTTGCCAGCGAAAATAAAATTGATCGGGCTATTTGTTTTGTTGATGATGTCTGCCAGTCTGTCTATATCGTCAAAGATAAGATCCGCCCGCTTATAGGTTGAGAAACGCCTGGCAAAACCGATGGTATATACATCTGGCGAGAGGAGACTCTTATGTTGCAGGTCCTGATAGGATAGGTAGTTCGGTGGGTCAATCCAGGTCTCAAGGGTCTTGTTCCGGTGGGTGACAAGCATGGTATTTACATAGGAAATAAGGGCCTTGGTGTCGGTGTCCCAGGCCTGCTTGAAGTAGGCGCGGAACTTGGCATGTTTGTGGAGTCTCTTGCAGTTTGCAAAGACGTTGGGGGAGTGTTGCCAGCCATGGAGTTCTTTAAAGCTATCATAGAGTTCGGCCTTGGCGTCACTGATCCAGGTGAGATGATGGACTCCATTGGTTATGGCGGATATTTTCTTCGCAAACTGGGGGAATTGTTTGCGGGTTACACCCCGGTGGAGGCGTGATACCGAGTTTGTTGCCCGATTGACCCGCATTGCCAGGGTGGTGAAATTATACACACTGGACTGTTCGTCATCAATGGCAAGGAGGTGAAGAATCCGTTGACAGAAGGTGTGGCCAAAATGGGAATACATGGCCTTGTCGAAGCGGTCATGGCCTGCCTTTACCGGTGTGTGTATTGTATAGACCACATTGGCCGCGACCTCATCGGCCGCATTGATGATGTCCTCGTCTGAAGCAAGAATATGATAATCACTGCCAAGGTTTTCCTGAAGTTTTGAGGCGATGAGGGTGAGGATGGCCACAACGCCGTGCTGTTCATTAAGATGCAGGGTTGAAACCTTGAAGCCGAGAGCTTTGAGGGCGGGGATGACTCCGGCGCCAAGCAAACGTCTTTGGATGATTTTATGTTGATCTGTACGACTTTCATAAAGATGCTGGGCCGACTCCTGAATCCAGTCGGGGGATGAGGGGATGGCATAGTCCAGAAGTATTTCCGGAGTAAAGTAGTCAAGGGTATGGTTTAGTTCAAGTTTTAACCAAATTCTGGCACATGCTTCTGTTTTCTTGTCTTTGTCGCCAAAGAAAGGAATTTTTATTTCTAGGGGCAAAGAGGGGTTTTCAGGGTCCTTGAGTAGATATAATGAAGGGGTGTTCTCCGGCGACCAGTCGGTTGCGGTTGAAATTTGTCCCAGGGTGGCGTCAACAAGCTGGGAGAAATAGCCCTTGCGATAGAGGAGTGAGACAGCCACCGCCGGTATTTTCATTTCGGCAAGACTCTTTAAGGTGTCACCGGCCAGAATGCCAAGTCCTCCGCCGTAGTTTGGTATTTTCTGAGGCCCATTCAAAAAAAGTTTAGCGTAATGGTCGAAGGTGGAGTTTGTTGATTTGGTAATTTGCAGGTCATGCAATTGTTTTTGCACAGGGTGAAAGACATCGAGATCCGCGCCGATCTCCATGGTGACATAGGCAACACTGTTTGGAGTCTCTCTGGTTAGGTTGTGCCATACAGTGTCAAAATTTTTCTGGGAAATTCCAAAAAAAGTACCCCACTTGTTTGAGGCAATCATTCCTGAAACAGCAGATTCCTGATCGGTTATAGTGTTGGTCATGGTCTATGGCTCATTGGAAATAGGAGTCTGGTGACGGGTTAATGGTACATTGGAAAACTAGATATTTTGTTCGAGAACAAGGAACAGTGAAAATAAAAATAGCATCATATTAGTGATATGAGAGCATTTTTATTTTTACTGAGACGCAGTAATCGGGCAAAGTAGCAGTTTTGCAGGTGGCCTTAATTTTTAACGCCAAGGGAAGATCATTATACCCCATAGGAAAAGCCCGTTCAATATGGACTTTTAAGGGGACTGATTGGTGTGTGCAACTGTCTGTTTTTGTGGTAAAATAGTTTTGAGCCTCCCCGTGGTTATGTTCTCTGGGGGGGCAACCTGAGGGCGGGGGGGGATAATTGTTTGGAATTTATAGGGATAAGTGAAAATAATCATTGAATTACCCAGGAGTTTTCTTTAATGTAACTGAGAAATAGTGGATATTGTTCTTTTATTCCTGTTCCATGAATGATAATATTCTTTTTTTGCAGTGTGGGGCATGGCCTTATCAGCTTGCAGACAATGAGTTGATAAATATTTTAGTGAAATACGTTGAATTTAAAGTGTTTTTTTGATGCTTATTGAAAAGGAGAGTTCCATGAAAGAAAATATTGGTAAAGCCTTGTGTGTTTCTGGGATGGTTGCGTCACTTGCTCTGTTTGCTTCCGGTTGTGCGAAGCAGGATGTGCCCAGTGATCCGGCTGAAGATAATGCTAAAGTCGAGGATGCTACACCTTATGAGCCGGCTGCCCCTGCAGACACTGGTGATACCGCAGGTGCTGTTGAGTCTATTGATAACGATGGTGGTAATACCAGTTCTGTTGCTACTTTCAAGTTTGTCGAAGGGCGTATCCATGAGGGGATGTTGCCGATCTATTTTGACTTTGACAGTTCCGTTATTCGTGATGATCAAAAGGGTCGTATTGAGGGAAATGCCGAGTTCCTGAAGGCAAATGCTGATTATGTAATCACCATTGAAGGCAATACCGATGACCGTGGCACCAACGTCTACAATGTCGCCCTTGGTGAACGTCGTGCTCAGGTTGCCAAGAAATACATGATGAATCTCGGTGTTGCCGGGAGTCGGATTTACACAGTGAGTTATGGCGAAGAAAAACCTCTCCTCTTCGACCAGGATGAGTATTCATGGTCGCAGAATCGTCGTGATGACTTTGTGATTCAGTAAAGTGCTTTAGAGTTTGTGTTACGAAAGGCCGGGGTTTTTTTACCCTCGGCCTTTTTTTATGAGTAGATGTGTCATTACTTAACCAGTCCAAATGAGTTGTTTAAAGGAGTTTTCAATGAAGATAAATCGTTCTGTTGTCCTTGTTATTGTGAGTTGTCTGTTGTTGGTTGTATCCTTAACGAGTCCTGTTCTTGCGGCAGAGACGAAAGTTGCCTTTGTGTCGATTCAGGCGGTTCTGTTTGGTTCCAAAGATGGCCAGGTGGCTCAGAAGATCATTAAGGCCAAGCAACAGGAATTGCAGAAGAAGTTTGAGGCGGAGGATGCCAAACTGCAGGCCCTGGCGAAGGAGATTGAAAAGAAACAATCGGTATGGTCTCCCGAAGTGCTCAAGGAGAAGCAGCGTACTGCCGGGGTAATGAATCGTGATTTGAAGATGAAGGCCGACGATGCCAATTACGAGGTCAATGAGCTAAAGAAAAAGCATTTACAACCAATTATTGGTCGTCTTGATGGCGTGTTGAAGACCTATGGACAAGAGCATGGTTACACCATGATTATTGATTCCGATGTGGCGTCGAGAAGTGGAATGATCGTCTTCGGTGATCCTAGTATTGATATCACCAAGGAGTTGGTGGGGTTACTGGATGCGGCAAAATAGTTTTTAAAGCAAAGAAGAGAAGTAAAAAAAAAGCCCACCATGAAAATATGGTGGGCTTTTTTTGGTATTTTTCGGCAATTTTGCCGGTGTGAATGGTTAACTTTTGGCCAAATCCATGGCTGCCTGGATAATTGCCGGTGGATCTATTTTGGCAAGCTGCCACAGGGTTTCCTGGGGGCCATGTTCCATGAAAATATCGGGGATTCCCAGAATGGTTGTGGGGATTTGTAATTTGTGGCGCGCCAGCAACTCCAGGATGGAACTACCGAAACCACCTTTTTTAACGTTGTCCTCAATGGTTATGATTCGGCCTGTTTTCTCGGCCCACTCACAGATTAGATCACCATCTAGAGGGGTCACAAAGCGTGGATTAATTACGGCAGCATCTATGCCCACTTTCTTTAACCCTTCAGCGGCCTCCATGGCGGGGGCGACTCGGTTGCCGATGGGGAGGAGGAGAATATCACTGCCTTCCCTGAGCAATTCGCCTTTGCCTATGGCTATTTTTTCATAGCCCTCCGTGGTTGGCACGCCCAGACCATTACCGCGACTGTAGCGCACGGCACTTGGGCCGGGGAGAAAGGTGGCGGTGTAGAGCATGTGGCGCAACTCTTCCTCATCCTTTGGGGCCATCATCACCATATTTGGAATAAAGCGGAAGAACGAGATGTCAAAGACGCCGTGGCGGGTAGCGCCATCATCGCCGACAACCCCCCCCCGATCGATGGCAAAGGTAACAGGCAGATTGGGCAGACAGACATCGTGGATGATTTGGTCCATGGCCCGCTGAAAGAAGGTTGAATACACGGCGATAACCGGCAGGAGTCCTTCAGTGGCAAGGCCTGCGGCAAAGGTAACCCCGTGCTGTTCGGCAATGCCCACATCAAAAAAACGATCGGGGAATTTCTGACTAAAATCACTGAGGCCGGTACCGGCTGGCATGGCCGCAGAAATGGTCACCACCCGGGGATCTTTTGCCGCTAGATCCAGCATGGTATCACCAAAAACTTTAGTGTAGGAGGGTGGTGGTTTTATTTTGGGTTTGATTGGTTCGCCGGTGGTCTTGTTGAACGGGCCAACACCATGAAAGGCTCCTGGGTTCTTCTCTGCCGGTTCGTAGCCTTTGCCCTTGGTGGTGAGGACATGGATGAGCACCGGGCCGTCATGGTGATTTTTGACGTTTTCCAGGGTTTCAAGGAGGGTCGGCAGGTCATGGCCATCAATGGGGCCGATGTACTCAAATTTAAGGGCCTCAAAGAGCATTCCCGGGGTGAAAAAGCCTTTAAAGCTTTCCTCACTCTTCTTTAGAACCTGGAGGATGTTCTCACCAACGCCGTGGAATCCTTTAAGGAAAGATTCCATTTCCCGTTTGATATGGACTATTGTCTTACCGGAGAGTTTCCGGCTTAAGAAGCTGGATAAGGCGCCAACATTGGGGGAGATGGACATCTCGTTGTCATTGAGGATAACGATGAGGTTTTTGTCAAGATGACCGGCCTGGTTCAAGGCCTCAAAGGCCATGCCTCCGGTCATGGAACCATCGCCGATAACAGCAAGGGTTCGGGCGGTGTCACCTTTGAGGAACTTTGCCAGACTGATGCCAAGGGCGGCTGAAATTGAGGTGGAGGAATGGCCGGTATCAAAGGCGTCATACTCGGATTCTTCCCGTTTGGGAAAACCACTGATGCCTTTATATTGGCGCAGGGTGTGAAACTTGTCACGTCTGCCGGTGATAAGTTTGTGGGTGTATACCTGGTGGCCAACATCCCAGACCAGCTTGTCCGTTGGGGTGTCGAAAATATAATGGAGGGCCAGGGTCAACTCCACCACGCCAAGGCAGGGGGCAAGGTGACCGCCGGTAACACTGACAGTGTCTATAATGGTTTCCCGGATTTCTTCTGCCAGATTGACCAGTTGTTTGGGGTCAAGGAGGCGCAGGTCTGCGGGGGAGTCGATACGTGATAATATTTGAGAAGTCATATTTTTTGCGAAGATAAAGGATGTTAGCTCAATGCTTATTGCGCATTGTTTCCTCTTGTTATCGTTCCTGTTTGTTCTTCATGGGTTTTAAAGTTAATCTATTTGTTTCTGGAGTAGATATATTGAGCGAGTTCCCGTAAGGGGTCACAGCGATCATCAAACTGTTCAAGGCAGGCAAGGGCGTCACTTACAGCTTGGGTTGCTTTTTTTCTGGTGCCATCAACCCCGAAAAAGGCAGGGTAGGTGGCTTTGTCAAGTTCCGCATCCGAGCCTGCTTTTTTGCCAAGCTGCTCGGTGGAGGCTGTGACATTAAGCAGATCATCAACAATCTGGAATGCCAGACCAATGTGGGTGCCGTACTGGCTGAAGGCTTGATATTGCTTAGAGTTTGCCTTGCCAAGGATGGCTCCCATTTGCACAGAAGCCTTGATGAGCGCCCCAGTTTTACAGGAGTGGAGTGTCCGTAAGGTCTCAATGGAAATATCCTGGCCCTCTGACTCGATATCAATGGCCTGCCCGCCAACCATTCCCAGGGAACCTGCGGAGCGGGCTAAAACCTGAATCAGTTTGACCTGGGTTTCGGCGGGAAGGTTTTTTGTGAGACTCGGATGACTTAGCAGGTCAAAACCAAAGGTAAGGAGACCATCTCCCGCAAGGATGGCTCCGGCCTCACCAAATTTAATATGGTTTGTCGGTTTGCCCCGCCTGAGATCATCGTTATCCATGGCTGGCAGGTCGTCGTGGATAAGCGAATATGTGTGGATACATTCAAGGCTCATGGCAACTGGCAGGACGCTGTCGTCTGAGTATCCCAGTGCCTCGGCAACGGCAATACATAAAATAGGCCGAATCCGTTTGCCCCCCGCAAAGAGTGAGTAGCGCATGGCCTCGAGGTGATTTTTAAGGAGGTCGCTGCCAGAGAGCATATACTGTTCCATGCCGTCTTCAACAATCTTCTTTTTATCGCGCAAATACTGTTTAATAATCATCGTGTTCAAAGGGAGTGGTGGTGAGACTGTTGTTTTTTTCCAGGAGAATGCTCACTTTCTTTTTGGACTCATCAAGTTTTTTATTGCAAAAATCAGCAAGTTTAATCCCTTCTTCAAACTTTTTTAAGCTCACCTCAAGGGGTAATTCGCCACTCTCAAGATCGCTGGTAATTGCTTCGAGCTGTTCCATTGCCTGTTCAAATGTCTTGCGCGCCATGATCTGTCAACCAGTTTTGAGGTGATAAAATAAGTGGGTAATACTAAAGTAGAAACCTGTGGCTGGCAACGGTTTAAAAAAAAATATGGCTGTGGTAAGCATGAGGAACTTGTGATTATCCGGCCTAAAAAATTAATTTTACAGGACAATTCCGATTAAAAATAAAATCAGTGATCAGCACGTCATCCTTTTTCTGGAATGGCTACAGATCGAAAAGGGGTATTCGGAGAACACGGTGGCAAGTTATAAACTTGATATTGCCGATTATTTAACTTCTATCCACCGCCCGGATGATTCGATTTCTCTGACCCAATCAGAGATTCGCAGCTGGGTCTATGGCTTAAATGGCCTGAAAAAACCGGCCTCAGTGGCGCGGATGATTTCCGGCTTGCGGCAGTTCTGCCGTTTTCTTGTGCGGGGTGGATATATCGCCACCGACCCGACAAGTTCTGTGGCCATGCCAAAGCTTGGCAGGCATATCCCTGTCTTTCTTAGTGTTGATGAGGTTTTCTCCCTTATAGAAGAGCCTGCCGGTCATGATCGGTTTCACTTGCGTGATACAGCGATCCTCGAATTGCTTTACTCCTCTGGGCTACGGGTTTCTGAAATTTCGAAATGTGATCTTGAGATGCTTGATTTTCAGGAGGGAATGGTTACTGTGGTCGGCAAAGGACGGAAGGAGCGGCTTGTCCCCGTTGGCGATAAGGCCCTTGACGCGGTGGGCAGGTATCTCCCTTTGCGTGAGTCTCTTATTGCGGCAAAGCTGAAGAGAGGCCACTCGCACCTGGATGAACCCCTGTTTGTCAATGGTCGGGGTGGGCGGTTAAGCCCACGATCCATCGAGAGAATGGTGGCGTCTTACGGCAGGCGGGCAGGAATACTGGTACCGGTTACTCCCCATGCCCTCAGGCATTCATTTGCCACCCATCTTCTGGAGATGGGGGCTGATTTACGGGTGGTGCAGGAGTTACTGGGACACGCCAGTCTTTCCACCACCCAAAAATATACCCACCTGACGATTGATCATTTAATGGATGTATATGACAAGGCCCATCCGCTTAAATAACAAGGGGTGGGCAATTGTGAAGCAACCAATTAATATACAGCCCCAAACGAAATTTACGTCACATTATTAACTTCTGAGTATAAAAAATTCTGAGCATAAAAATATGAAAATTAGGTCTACGACAATTATATGTATCCGTCACAAGGGTGATGTGGTGATGGCCGGTGATGGCCAGGTTTCCCTTGGTAATACGGTGATGAAGAGTGGGGCGCGTAAGGTGCGGCGTCTGTTTAATGATAAGGTTATTACCGGTTTTGCCGGGGCCACCGCCGATGCCTTTACCCTTTTTGACAAGCTTGAACAGAAGCTTGAGCAGTTCAATGGCAATCTTATGCGGGCCTCGGTGGAGCTTGCCAAGGATTGGCGCACCGATAAGATGCTCCGCCGTTTGGAGGCCATGCTGATTGCTGCTGATGATGAGTATTCCCTCCTGTTATCCGGTACCGGCGATGTGATTGAGTCAGATGATGGAATTCTCGCCATTGGTTCAGGTGGGGTGTATGCCCAGTCGGCAGCCAAGGCGCTGATTAAACATAGTGATTTGAACGCCGAAGAGGTCGCCCGGGCCTCCATGGAAATTGCCGGATCCATCTGCGTGTTTACCAATACCAATATCGTGGTTGAAAAAATATGAGTACCAATGAACCCCTTACTCCCAAAGACATTGTAGCAAAGCTTGATAAATTTATTATCGGTCAGGACTCAGCCAAACGTTTTGTGGCTATTGCTCTGCGTAACCGCTGGCGTCGTCAGCAGGTCGCCGAGCCTCTGCGTGATGAGATATCCCCCAAAAATATTATTATGATTGGGCCAACCGGGGTGGGGAAGACCGAGATCTCAAGGCGGCTTGCCCAGCTTGATCGATCACCTTTTTTAAAGGTTGAGGCGACCAAATTTACTGAAGTTGGTTATGTGGGACGTGATGTTGAATCGATGATCCGTGACCTGACTGAGCTTGCGGTTAATTTTGTCAAGGAGGAGCAGGCTGAGGCGGTTCAGCAAAAGGCAAAAGTCCTAGCCAAAGAGGCGTTACTCGATCTTTTGGTACCACCGCCACCGGTCGCCCCTGGCGTTGATCCAACTGATCCTGCCGCCTCACCAACCCGCGATAAGTTTCGGGTAATGCTTGAAGAGGGTAAGCTTGACGAGCGCGAGGTTGATATAAATATTGAGCAGGCGGCGCCAGCCATGCCTATGGTTGAGGTGCTGTCCACTGGGCCTCAGGAGGGTATGGGCTCATCCATGCAGGATATGTTCGCAAAGATCTTCCCTAAGAAGACCAAGAAACAGAAGGTGAAGATCACGGATGCCATACCACTTCTGGAGAAACAGGAGGCGGAGAAGCTGATTGATATGGAAGAGGTGACGCGCCTTGCCGTGGAGCGGGTTGAGCAGACTGGTATCATCTTCCTTGATGAGATTGATAAAATTACCTCCCGTGGCTCGGGCGGTAATACCGGCGAAGTATCACGGGAGGGGGTGCAGCGGGATTTGCTCTCCATCGTTGAGGGCGCAAATGTCAACACCAAGCATGGAATGGTACGTACGGATCATATCCTCTTTATTGCCAGTGGTGCCTTTCATACGAGTAAACCCTCTGACTTGGTGCCGGAGTTGCAGGGGCGTTTCCCGGTGCGGGTAGAGCTTGACGCCTTGGGCGAGGATGAGTTTTACCGGATTCTGGTTGAGCCTGAGAATGCATTGCTCAAGCAATACAAGGCATTGCTTGCCACCGAGGGGGTTGATCTTGAGTTTGAAGATGAGGCCATTCGTGCCATGGCAAAAATTGCCGCTGAGGTAAATGAGTCCACCGAAAATATTGGTGCGCGCAGGCTGCATACCATCCTTGAACGGATTCTCGAGGATGTATCTTTTGCTGCTTCAGATATGGATGAGACACGTTTCCCTATTTCGGCAGAATATGTAGGGGAACAGTTGGCGACAATTTCCGAGGATAAGGACCTGAGTCGCTATATCCTTTAGGCTACCCTTTAGAATTTTTTGAACATCGAATGGAGATGTTATGTTTGATCCTGAATTGAAATATTGTCCGAAATGTAACGAAGAGTATATGCTGACAGCGGAGCAATGTGCTGAATGTTGCCTCACCTTACTGACCGGTACGGAGATGGTGAATTTTCATGCCGGGGGAAGGGACGCTCGGAAAGGGGCCTTGAGCGAAGATGATGACCTGGTGACGGTGCATAAGGGCGCTATTGCCGATCTGAAACATATTGAAGGCTTATGTGAACAGGAAAATATAGGCACTGCCATTGTCAGTCAGTCCGGGGGCTGTGGCAGTGGTTGAGGCGGTTGCACCTATGATCTCCGAGTTCGGAGAGAAGATGCCCGTGACGCCTTTGCCATTGTGCAAGCTGTGTTTGCCAAAGAGACCGGTCTTGAGCACCATGACACCTCGCTGGTGGATAATGGCTTTGACAGGGAGGCAGGTCTGGCAACTTGTCCGGCCTGCGGCTTTGAGTTTGCAACCACAACCACAACCTGTCCTGATTGCGGGCTTTGTTTTGGCTAATTATGTGTAATCTTATTTACATAATGGATGACCTGTTTGGCTGCCTCCTGTGCCTCGCGGCTGGCATCAAGTTCGAGCTTCTGGTTTTGGCGCTCGGCTTTTTTGATGGCCCTTGCGTTGGGGAAAAAAGCCACGGGCTTTTGGGGGAGGTTCTCGCTTAGAAACTGACGATCGTCATCATCCTCAATGAGATTACCAATAAAGGAGATGTCTTTAATGCCTGCCTCTATCGCCAGTTTATGGATGTCGGTAGCGGTGCGGACGGATGAGTTTGAGGGAATGGCGACAATAAATAGTTCATCCACTGAGGCGATGGTACCCCGACCAAGATGTTCGACACCGGCCTCCATATCGAGGAGGATGGCCTGGTTATTGCCAAGGAGTAGTTTAGTGAGTAAACGTTTTAGTACTGTGGCCTCGGGGCAGGCACAGCCCCCTTCGGCGGTCTGAATGGCGCCGAGGATCATCAGCTTGATGCCGTCTGCTTCCAGCATGAAACCTGCAAGCAGGTCGTTAATTTCCGGGTTGATGTTATAGTAGGGCGAGCCTTCGGTCTTGCCGGCACGTTCGGCAAGGAGTGAGCGCATATCGGCAATGGGGGTGAGCTTGCTGGTGTCGGTGAAACCAAGGGTTTGGGCCATGTGGGGACAGGGGTCAGCATCGATAACCAGAACTTCTACCCCTGATTGTTGCAGTTGTCTGGCCAGCAAGGCCATAATGGTGGTTTTCCCGACCCCGCCTTTTCCAGCGATGGCTATTTTCATAATTTTTCCTCATTTATATGGTATGTTATGGCCTTTAATTACTCGTTATTGAGGAAATTTTCCAACTTAATTTTAGCAAGTCGGCTACCCCTATGATCTCTCTTGGAATTGAAGAATTACTCAAAAATAAACCAGCAATTCTTGAGGGTAAGAGGCTTGGTCTTCTCTGCAACCAGGCCTCCACGGATCGGCATTTTAAGCATACCAGGGATCTTATCCACCAGGCCTATCCTGGGCAATTAAGCTGTATCCTCTCTCCGCAACATGGTTTTTTTGCCGAGAAACAGGATAATATGATTGAGTCAGGGCACGGGATTTGTGCCGTTACCGGTGTTCCAGTCTTCAGTCTTTATGGTGAAACCCGCATCCCCACAGAAGAAATGATGGCTAAAGTCGATGTGGTGGTGGTGGATATTGTCGATGTGGGGACACGGGTTTATACCTTTATGTACACCCTGGCCTATGTGATGCAGGCGGCGGCCAGATATGGCAAGATGGTGCTGGTGCTTGATCGCCCAAACCCCATCGGTGGACGCGAGATTGAGGGGAATATTCTTGAACCCGATGTTCAGTCCTTTGTGGGGTTGTACCCACTGCCCATGCGGCATGGACTTACCTTTGCGGAGCTTGGCCTGCTCTTTAATCAGGAGTTTTCCATCGGGGCAGACTACCATGTGGTGAAGATGGCTGGCTGGAAGCGCTCAATGCATTTTCCGGACACTGGAATTCCCTGGGTCTATCCCTCACCCAATATGCCAGACTATACGGCAAGCCTCACCTATCCTGGGCAGGTTATCTGGGAGGGAAGTTCCATCTCTGAGGGGCGGGGAACCTGCGCACCATTTACCCTGTTTGGCGCGCCCTGGGTTTCCCCTGCTGATGTTCTTGATTTTGTCGCCAGGACGCCATTACCCGGTTGTGTTTTTCGACCTGTGCAGTTTGAACCAACGTTTAATAAGTATCAGGGCGAGGTGTGCCACGGCTTTCAGCTCCATGTTACTGATGTGAATAGCTTTAAACCATACAGGACGGGGATTGCCTTTTTACAGGCCTTTATCCAGCTCTATCCTCAGTTTTCCTATAAACAGCCGCCCTACGAGTATGAGTTTGAAAAATTGCCAATGGATCTCATCCTTGGCTCAAAATCTATCCGCAAACGTCTCGAAACCACCGAAGACATTATGGCTATTGAGGATAGTTGGCAGGATGGACTGGCAGAATTTGCGATTATGCGGGAAAAATACTTTTTATACAAATAGTAATAGTCAGTAATGTCCGGATAGGATGTTTCTGTACATTGAGTCTGGATTTCTATGCCCCTTTATTCCGCTCTCACTCTCCATTTCTTGATTTTTAAACATTTTTATTTCCCATTTTCATCTGTCATGGCGAGGGACTCGCATTATTAAAATGGGAGACAAAGATGAAAGAAAATACTACGAAATTTGCAGAATGACGCTCCATAAAGGGGCATAGAAATACTCTTGCAGGTAAGCCACGACTCCGAGTTCTTAACGGACATTATTAAGTAATAGTTGACCAATTTTTCCATATCAGGAAGTCTGTAGAACTTAGAAAAACAGACCAGAGCAATATGTCCACTGAAATAAATCTGCCCAATCATGTGTTGATTGGCCGCTATCTCAAACATTTTTACGATATTCCGACCCATTGTGCCTATGGGCTGAGTGATCGTGCCCTTTACCGTCAGGCTCAGTTTGGCTTTGTTGATGATCCACTGATGAACGCCTTTTTGGCCTCGGGTTTCAGGCGTAATGGTAATACCATGTATACCATGGGTTGTCCGGACTGTGACGCCTGTCGATCTTTGCGGATTGACCCACGGCTGTTTACCCCGAATCGTTCCCAGAAGAGGGTGCTGAAAAAATGCAACCGGGTAAAGACTGTCGTAAATCCCCTTGAATTTACCAAGGAAAAGATTGACTTACTGGATCAGTTTTTTGCCTCACGCTTCCCTGGCAATGATAATGATGCTGCCAATTATTATGGCACTTTTTTTGTGAATGCGATCACCGACACCTATGAGGTTGAATATCGGCTTGATGGCGAACTTCTGGGCGTTGCGGTTATTGATGCGGGACGCCGGTGGCTCAATGCCGTCTATTTTTATTTTGATGATCGTTTTAAATCACTTAGCCCTGGTATTTACAATATCTTGTTTTTGCTCGATTTATGTCTAAAGCAGGATATCCGCCATCTTTACTTGGGCTACGCCATCGAAGGTCATCAACCAATGGCCTATAAAAAAAGGTTTAAGCCCCATGAGATCTTCTATGGGAATAGGTGGCATCAGGGCTGAAGCTGATCTTGCAGAAAACTGATATTTTGTGTATCTCTCTGTCTTTATAGCCACTCACCATAGATGAAGATGAGAACCAAGAAGTTGCGAATTTGGGGCGGATTCCTTTCAGCCATCCCAGACTTTTAGCCTCTGCCTGTTCCGTATAGGCAGAAAGAATATCCCGCGCAATTCTTGGGCTGGGTAGTTATCCTTGTTTTTTATCCGATTCTTCACCTGAAACTGTAACGTTTACCATGAAAGTTATCCTTGCCCAAAAAGCCGGTTTTTGCATGGGAGTCCGCCGTGCTGTTGATGTAACCCTTGAAACGGTGCAGAATAATGACCAGCGAGTGGCGACCTACGGGCCTCTAATTCATAATCCTCAGGTTCTTGATTTACTCCATGACCGGGGGGTTGAGGTTCTGCATGAGCTGCCCGACAAGCAGGACGGGGTGATTATCATTCGGGCCCATGGTGTGCCTCCGGCCCATAAGCTTAAACTTGCCGAGTCTGGCGCTACGGTGCGGGATGCCACCTGTCCACGGGTGATGAAGGTTCAGGCCATCATCAAAAAACATCACGCCAAGGGGTATTTTACGGTTATTGTCGGTGACAAGGATCATGCTGAGGTTGTCGGTCTTATGGGCTACGCCGCTCCGGATGTTGCCGTGGTTTCTGATCTTGCTGATGTTGAAGCACTTGGTATAGCCGGGAAATATATCATTGTCTGTCAAACCACCCAGGACAGGGATTCATTTGATCTTCTCTGCGCTGCCATTGAGGCCAGATTCCCTGACGGGAAGATATTTAATACGATTTGCGATTCAACCAATAAACGTCAGGCCGAGGTGCGAAATCTGTGCGACAGGGTGGATGCCGTGGTGGTTGTCGGTGGTAAGTTTAGCGCCAACACCAAGCGCCTTGCCGTTATTGCCGAGAACAGAAACAAGCCTGTCTTTTTGGTGGAGACGGAGGATGACCTTGATATTGCGGCGATTCGCGCCTTCGATGTAATTGGCGTTACGGCAGGGGCTTCAACCCCGACCTGGATGATTAATCGTGTTGTTCGCAGTCTGGAGGTTATCCCCGGTAAGGGGCAGTCTTTTCTCACGACATTTATTCGAAAAACAATGTGGCTGCTTCTGGCAACCAATGTCTATGCCGCGGTGGCTGGCGGACTTCTGGGTGGTGTTTTTGCCCGTTGCCTTAATGGTAATTCAAGCCTTAACGGCTTTTTAATTAGTTTTGGTTATCTCTTTGCCATGCATAATATCAATCGCTATGCCGATAGCCATTCAAAGAAATTTAATGATCCGATTCTTGAACAATTCTCCGAAAAATACTGTAAGGCCCTTATTGGCTTCTCTTCTTTACTCCTAATTTTGTCTGGTAGTTTGGTGTATCCCTTAGGTACTGCTCCCTTTGCCCTGTTTTTAGCCATGACTGTTTTTGGTCTGACCTATGGTAACCGGATATTTCCGGAATCCTTTGCCTCCGTTTTAAAAATAAAGAGATTAAAAGAAATCCCCGGTTCAAAAACATTCCTGGTGGCATCCGCCTGGAGTCTTATTATTATCTTAATCCCCAACTGGAAGGGGTTTGTCCTGTATCCGAATCTCCTGCTTATGCTGATGTTGGTGATCTGTATTTATTGTCGGACCTCTTTATTTGATGTGTTTGATGTGCAGGGTGATCGTATTGTTGGTAAAGAGACTCTGCCTGTGTGTATTGGTGAGAAGAAGACCCTTAATTTTTTGACATGGTCACTATATCTTTTGGTTGCCCTTGCTATTATGCCCTTTATGGTCGGGAAGGGGCTGGTGGTGACGCTTCTCTTTCTGCCCTTTGCTGTTTACCTGTTGTTTTTGATTCATCTGTATCAATCTGGCAGGGTGGTGGCCTCTCCCCGGTTGGAGTTTATGCTGGAGAGTAGCTTGTATGTTCTTGGTTTGAGCCAGATTTTGTTTCATTTATAGTTTACTTTATTTTTAGTTAAGGGGCCATTTATGCTTGGTTGGTTTAAGAAGACTTTTTCATCCGAATCGGAATCAGGCGAGGCGGAAAAAGCAGAGCTTGTACCGGCAGTAGAGGAAGTAGTAGATAATACTCCTGCTGGGGTTGATATTGAGGAGACTGTTGAGCCGAAGTCAATCCTTCATGAGGATGTCGGCGTCCTGTTTCAACGTCTCACTAGGAAGATGGCCAAGACCCGTGGTTCTTTGGTTAAAAAGGTTGATGAACTTTTTCTTGGTAAGAAGGTCATTGATCCTGAGCTTCTTGATAGTTTGGAAGAAATTCTGATTATGGCTGATATTGGGGCTGAGACCACCATGGAGCTTGTGGATGATGCCCGTGAGAAACTGGCCAGGGACGAATTATCCGACCCACTTGTCTTGCGTAAAACTTTGCAGGATAAGATTACTGAATATCTGCTTAGTTCTGATACGCCTGCCGAGCTTGTGATGCCTGAAGAGGGACCGTTTGTCATTATGGTTGTTGGGGTTAATGGGGTTGGTAAGACCACCACCATTGGCAAGATGGCGAGTAAATTTACCAGGGACGGGCAAAAGGTCCTCCTTGTTGCGGCCGATACATTTCGGGCAGCGGCGGTGGAGCAGCTTAAAATTTGGGGTGAAAGGGTTGGTGTCCCGGTTATTGCTCAGGATACGGGGGCTGACCCGTCGGCTGTGATCTTTGATGGGTTGGAGTATGCTGAAAAGCGTGGTTTTGATGTGATTATCATTGATACAGCCGGTCGTCTGCACACCAAGGTTAATCTTATGGAAGAGTTAAAAAAGATCAACCGGGTGATTGGCAAGAAAATTCCTGGTGCTCCCCACGAGGTAATGCTCGTACTTGATGCCACCACAGGCCAAAATGGTATCTCCCAGGCCAGGGAGTTTTCAAAAACGGTGGAGGTTACCGGTCTTGCCATGACCAAGCTTGATGGCACAGCAAAGGGCGGCATTATTGTCAATATCTGTCGGGAATTTGATATCCCTATTCGTTTTATTGGTATTGGTGAACAGGTGGATGATTTGCGTGACTTTGATCCGGCTGAATTTGCTGAGGCGTTGTTTTATACGGAAGAAACACAGGGCTGATGTCTAAGGGGATATACAGGTACCATTCTTATCTCCTTTATGTTCTGATCAATAATCTCAATCAAGTCTTATCTCTTAAAAAAAATGCCCCACTACAGACAACATAACTCCCCCGGTTGCGGAGGCTTTTGCCTCGTTATGACGATGCTCCTTCTCCTCATTGGTGGTGCGCCGCTTTTGCTCAATGTGGTGGGCTTTGTGGTGATGATCTTTGGCTCTATAATCCTGGCTGTATTTTTGGGTTTAATCGGTTTTTCTTTTTATATTCGGCACAAGGTGAGTCAGTACGAGGCCGGGCAGTCTGAGGATCGCACCCAGTTTGTGACGATTCTTGTTCACATTCTGGTTAAGATTGCCCAGCTTGATGGCAGGATATGCCGGGCTGAAAAGACAACCATCGAGAATTTTTTCAGAACCCATCTCCATTACAACCAGGAACAGATGTATTGGATTCGTGAGCTTATTAAGGATGCCGCAGCCAACACGGATAGCCTAGAGTCTTTTCTTGGCGACTTTAAAAGACATTTTGGCTATCAACCCCGTCTTATTTTGGTTGAACTAATCTTGCAGGTACTCTATTCGAAAGGTGAGGTGAGTGCTGAAGAGCTACAGGTGGCAAATAGGATCGCTGTCTTTCTAGCGATCAGTAGTTATGAGTACCAATCCATTTTAAACAGGTATCAAAACGGTAAGACGCGTGAACAGCAACAGTCGGCAAACACGAAAGAGCAGGCATGTAAGATCCTTGGCGTGGCAAGTGATGCCAGTGCAAAGGAGATTAAGAAGGCGTATTACAAGCTCAGTAAAGAATTTCACCCCGATATGGTGAGTCATTTAGGTGATGAATTTAGAGCCGTTGCCACAGAAAAAATGAAAGATATAAATATGGCTTATCAGATATTGAAAGGGCAGGAGTAGGCATGGGTATTTCACTGAAAATGAATGAGTTTGGTTCGCGTTCTTCCTGGATCAGGAAAATGTTTGAAGAGGGCGCCAGGATGAAGGAGCAGTACGGGGCTCAGAATGTTTTTGATTTTAGTCTTGGCAATCCGGATCTTGCTCCTCCTCCAGAGTTTGACGTGAGCCTAGGTGAAGTGCTAGAGGAGCGTGGCAAAGGTGTCCATGCCTATATGCAAAATGGCGGTTATCCCCATGTAAAGGCTGCTGTTGCTGGCCAGATTTCCATTGAGCAGGAGACAACGATCACCGGCGCTGAAATTCTAATGACCTGTGGTGCGGCCGGGGGGCTTAATGTGACCCTTAAGGCGATTCTGAACCCTGGAGAGGAGGTTATTGTCCTTGCCCCTTTTTTTGTTGAGTACAATTTCTATATAGACAACCAGGGCGGTATCGGCAAGGTGGTGAACACGGGTGCTGATTTCAGTCTCGATCTTGAGGCGATCCGACAGGCCGTTACGGCAAAGACCAAGGCCATTATAATTAACTCGCCCAACAATCCCACCGGCCAGGTCTACTCGGCCTTGGAACTACAGGCTTTAGGGGAGATGCTTGAGTCCTGTCAATCCGAGTTTGATTCAACCATCTTTCTGCTTTCAGATGAGCCGTATCGCAAGATTACCTACGATGGTGTTGAGGTTCCGGCCCTGTTTCCACTCTATAAAAATGCCATAGTGGTGTCATCCTACTCTAAAGATCTATCGTTACCCGGTGAGCGTATTGGTTATATTGCCGTAAATCCTGCAATTGCTTGTAAGACAGAATTGCTGGGCGCCATGACTCTGGCCAATCGTATTCTTGGCTTTGTTAATGCCCCGGCGCTTATGCAGAAGGTGGTTGCCAAATTACAGGGCAAAACCGTTGATTGTGAGATCTATACCAAGCGTCGCACCACCTTTTGCAAGATTTTAGAGGATGTGGGGTTGGAGTTCACTAAACCCAAAGGGGCGTTTTACATCTTTCCCAAATCCCCCATTGAGGATGACGCGGCCTTTGTTGCCCATTTGCAGGAGTTTAAGATTCTTGCCGTTCCCGGTCGTGGTTTTGGTATGCCGGGCTATTTCAGGCTGGCCTTCTGTGTTGAAGACGAGGTGATTGCCGGATCAGCGGCAGCCTTTAAGAAGGCGATGGAAAAATACAGATAGTCTTATCACCGCTAATCACGGATGAAAAGTCCGTATTTAGCGGTGGCAAGTTTTGGGTATGCCCCTGGTTACGACGTTTTGGCCTGTCGCCAGTAATCTACTTTTTCTGCATCTGATAGATCTGTCAGGTTCTCTTGTTTTTCTGTAATTAAATTGGTCATCACTGTAAATCGGGTAATAAAGTTGTCCACGGATCCATGGAGCAAATCCTCAGTATAGAACCCCTTGCGGCGACTTAAATTTATGAGCATGATCAGGACATCACCAATCTCTTCTCTTATGTTTTCTTCGTTGTTATTTTCAACGGCTTGCTGTAGTTCAGCCACCTCTTCACTGAATTTAGCCATAAGCTGCTTGTCGCTACTCCACTCGAAACCCTGATTAGCGATGCGACTTGATACTCGTTGAGCCCGTGTCAGGGCCGGGAGGCTCTTGGGGACATCTATAATGTCGCTTTTGGCTTTTTCTTTTTCACCGGCCTTAATCTTTTGCCAGTTCTGGCGAATAGCCTCTTCAGACGCAAATTTTTCATCGGTGAAGACATGGGGGTGGCGCCGAGTCATCTTGTCGATGATGCCCTGCAGACAGTCATCGACGGGGAAATCTCCTGCCTCCTCATATAGTATCCCCAGAAAACTGACCTGAAAGAAGAGATCGCCCAACTCTTCCTTTATATGGTCAATATTTCCGGAATCTATGGCCTCGGATAGTTCGTGGGTTTCTTCAAGGAGGTAGGGCTTAAAAGATTTTGGTGTCTGTTTTCTGTCCCATGGGCAACCCTTTGGGGTGCGGAGTTTTGTTATTAACCCCAAGAGTTCGTTGAACTTTTCTGTTGTCATTGTCTTGCCTGGTCTGTTTTGTGTAAGTGTAAGTACGTATAGTAATTATTGTTGATATAACTGGATTTATCAAAAAAAAGGTGCTAACCTGATATAGGCTCTTGTCAAACAAAAGGGCCTATGTTAGATCTTTTTAAGAAGTTGGTATGTGTAAGGTTATTTTTTAAAGTCGTTCGGCTCAAATTAAACTGCTTAAGATTTTTTTCGTAAATGTAAGACAGCGTTAAGCGCTTAGAGGTGAGTGTTTAGTCTGATTGGTGAAAAAAGAGAAGTCTTTGGAACTTTTTTTAGAAAAATGACCTCTACATGATGAATCTAACTGTTGGTAAGTTCTGTCTGGGGCTTATGTAATTTTTTAAAAGTTTAATCTTAATTTACAGGGGTATTACCATGGCTGAAATAAAATCAAAAAAAATTCTTGTTGAAAAACATAAAGACATTGCTCGTATTGACCAGGAGGAAAAGAGAACTCATGGTTGGTATGTCCGTGTCCGTTATTTTGGTAAGACCCATTCAAAGTTTTTCTCCGATGGTAAATGTGGTGGGCGTTATTCCAGCCTGCTGGCAGCCGTTGCCTGGAGAGATCAGACAGAGAAGAAGCTTGGTAAGGTTCGTACCGACAAGCATGTTGTTACTGTGTCCAACACCACAACAGGTGTCGTTGGTGTCCGCCACAACGATAAGCTGAACCGTTATGAAGTGAGCTGGGTAAATCCTGACGGCAAGCAGGGCAAGACCTCTGTCTCCATTCGTAAGCATGGAAAGGATTCTGCCTTTAAACGGGCCTGTGATATCCGCAATCAAAAAGAGGCGATGAGATTGTCCAGCTGATACAATTATTAGTTTTGTTTTTGTTTGCAAGGTCGACTCCGCACGGGGTCGGCCTTTTTTTTTGTTGGCGCTCATACCTTAAATAGAATAGTTTGTTCTGTAGTGTCCGGTTAGAAAATTGCAGAGTATAAATGCTGGGGAAATATGTTGTGTGCCTCGCTTATGGCATAAAATTTCTTGATTTTCTAGGTTTTTTACGTCCAAACTACACCTCGTGAAATTTTCACTACAGAGAGGAGCAGTTCAGACCCTATTTACCAAGAAAATACTATGAAATTTTCTGAAAATCGCTACGGTAAACAACATAGTCCTCCGCAAAAAAATAAACCGGACACCACTGAGTTTGTTCTGTATTCTTGGCATATCTGCAATATGCTGACGTTTGATAGGTGATTTAATATTTTAGGGATAAAATTATGAAACTTGCTCAAAAAATCGGTTTTCTCGGGGGCGGCCAAATGGCGGAGGCCCTGATTAGGGGTATGATTCAGGGTGGACTGGTTACTCCGTCACAACTCTTTGTTATCGACCCTGTTGCCGAGCGGTGTGATATCTTAAATGAGGCGTACCAGGTTAACGCCTCTACTGATAATAAGCCAATCTGGGACTGTGATATTATCATTATCGCTGTAAAGCCTCAAGTTATGGGGACTCTGCTTGAGGCAGCACAGGATCATATTACGAGTCGGCATCTCTGTATCTCCATAGCTGCTGGTGTGCCGTTGGCTTTTATGGAAGGAAAATTGGCCAGTGGTTGCCGGGTGGTGCGGGTGATGCCAAATACTCCGGCGTTGGTTCTTGAATGTGCTTCGGCTCTTAGCCCTGGAGCAAACGCCACAGACGCTGATATGGACGACGCCAAGGCTATTTTCGATGCGGTGGGCAAGGCCGTTGTTTTGCCTGAGGTGTATCTTGATGGGGTTACTGGTTTGAGCGGTTCCGGGCCGGCTTATATCTTCACCCTTATCGAGTCTATGGTTGAGGCGGGATTAAAAGTCGGGTTGCCCCGGGCCGAGGCCGTGGCTTTAACTAACCAAACCATTCTGGGGTCGGTGAAACTGGCCATTGAAACAGCAAAGCATCCCGGCGAGCTCAAGGCCATGGTTACCTCTCCTGGGGGGACCACTATTGCCGGGTTACATGAACTAGAAAAGGCCGGTTTTAAGGCCGGAATAATGAATTGCGTTGAAGCGGCAACGAATCGTTCCATCGAACTTGGCAAGCTCTTTTAAGTTTTTTAGGTGGGATAGGTTATGGCATTGGTGAAGAAAGTAGGGCTGATTCTGAAAAAAGATTCACAGTCAGCCATTAAGATTGGTGCTGAACTGCATGACTGGCTTGTTGCCAAGCAGTACACCGTTGTTATCGATAATATTGATGCAAGTCTTGATATGCTGGTTATTCTGGGGGGAGATGGCACCTTGCTTCGTATCGCCTCTCAGGCCAGTATGTTTGATATTCCGGTGGTTGGGATTAATCTTGGAACCTTGGGTTTTCTCACAGAGGTTGCGGTGAAGGATCGTTTGTCGGCCCTGGAAACCATTCTTGCTGGTAATATAACCCTCGAGCAGCGCATGATGTTTCAGGCTCGTTTGGTGGGGCCTTCAGGTCGGAGCGAATGGGTCAGCAGTCTGAATGATATTGTAATCTCAAAAGGAACCGTTGATCGTTTAGTGCGGTTATGTACCTGGGCCGATCAGCAATTTGTTGCCTCTTATAAGGCCGACGGTTTGATCATCTCCACTCCAACCGGTTCAACGGCGTATAATCTTTCCGCCGGGGGGCCTATTGTTCATCCGAGCATCGCCTCCATTCTCATGACTCCTATCTGTCCCTTTATGCTCGAATCCAGGCCTGTACTCCTGCCCGATGATGTGGTGGTTACAGCCAGGCTCACCGGCAAGGCGCGGGATGTTAAAATCATTGTTGATGGGCAGCCGGTGTGGAATATGCGAGAGGAGGATTCACTGGAAGTAGTGGTGAGTGACAAAAAACTGCAGTTGATCTGCTCGCCGTGGGAGGGCTATTTTGATATTCTAAGAAATAAGCTTAACTGGGGCGGTAAGCCCGATATGGAGATCACGGGTTAGTCAATCTCCTGCCAAAAATCCATGGGGGAGTCGATGATGATGTGGGCATCATGGTCGATTAGCTCCTGTCTTGAACGAAAGCCCCAGGTTACTCCGACACTGATCATCCCGGCATTCCCCGCTGTCTGCATATCCACCTTTGAATCACCGATAAACATTATTTCGCTAGGCGCAAGGCTGAGTTTTTGGGCAAGGTATAAGGCCCTGCCAGGGTCTGGTTTCTTGGCAAAATCTGACACTGCTCCAAAGGTGTATTGGAAGTGGAAATCTCCAAGAAAATAAGCCACCATTTTTTGAACGGTGGTCTCATTTTTGTTGGAGAGGACGTTTATGGCAATGTCCTTGGCCTGTAAACTGTGGAGTAACTCTTTTATCCCAGGATAGACCGTTGTTTTGTTGTGCCAGCTGTGGTCATAATGGTCGCTAATCAGGCTAACACATCTGGTGATATTCCCAGGCGTGCGTGCGTTCTCAGGTAGAATACGTCTGGCAAGGGTGGTGATCCCGTTGCCCACAAAATAAAAATAGGCATCTGTTGGGTGAGTTGGCTGGCCTAGTTCCGATAAGGCATGGTTGCAACTCGCGGCAAGATCAGCAATTGTATTGAGCATGGTGCCGTCGAGATCAAAGATGATGCTTTTGGGGAGGGGATACATTTATGGCTGATTACTCTTTTTTTGTGTCGGCCGTGGGCTTTGTCTCAGGCACTGTCTGTGCTGGGGTTATCTCCGTAGCTTTTTGGGCAGAGATCTGTTGAAAAGCGGTTTCGATAATCCGCCGGCCAACCCCGAGTCTGGCTCGTAATTCTGAGGGTTTACAGGGTTTGACCAGGTAATCGTCGGCGCCACCGTCAAGGGCCAGGATTTGTTCTTCCTTTGATTTGCGGCTACTGAACATAATGGCATAGACGTATGGGGCATTGGTGCGTACCCGCAAGCGTTGCAGAACCTGCATACCACTTAGACCAGGGAGGTTCCAGTCGACAATGGCAAGGCGGATGTCAAGGTTGTTTTTAATTACCTTCCAGGCCTCATCACCATTATCGGCCTGGGTGACCTCATAGCCCCATTTTTCAAGAAAACTGACAAGCCCTTTGCGAACCACAGGGTTATCTTCGGCAATGAGTATTTTATTTGCCTGAAAATTTTGGCTGGCGGAATCGTTCGTCATGCTTGTTCCTTGGAGTGATTTAAGGGGGAGGGAAGGCCCTTTTCTTTAGTCTGTTAGGGTTTGGTTAGGAAACTATTTTATCCTTGACCAAGTATTATATAAACACTATGTTTAAGGCCATTTTCAAGGAACTTGGCTTTCATTTATATCTGAAAACAAAGTTCAAATGTCAGACCTGTTTAGCACCTGAATTTATTTTAGCCAAACTGGCAAATGTTGTATATCTTTATTTCAATTTTCTTGGAGGAATACGTTAATGACTATTCAAGTATGTGGACACAGTAACCCCGATACCGATTCCGTAGCATCAGCACTTGCTTTTGCTGCTCTTTCCAATGCTATGGGCAACGATGCTGTTGCTGTTATGCAAACTACCCTCGATAAGCTCAACCCAGAGTCGACTGTGGTGCTTGAGAAGTTCGGTTTTACTGCTCCGGCAGAACTTACCGATGCTGCTGGCAAGGAAATTGCCCTTGTTGATCACTCTGATGTTGCCCAGGGACCTGTAAATATCAACGATGCCAATGTTGTCGCCATCGTTGATCACCACAAACTTGGTGACATCACCACAAACGAGCCAATCCTGATTAACTGTCAGCCTGTTGGTTGTACCTGTACCGTTCTGAACGAAATGTTCAAATTAAACGACGTTACTGTACCCAAGGATATCGCCGGAGTCATGCTCTCTGCCATCCTTTCCGATACCGTAAACTTCAAGTCCCCCACCTGTACTGACAAAGACAAGGCTGCTGTTGCGGATCTTAAGGTTGTGGCTGGTGTTGATGATACCGATGCACTCTTTATGGATATGCTTAAAGCCAAGTCTGCTGTTGCTGGTGTTCCTGCTCAGGATCTCCTCTTCCGCGACTACAAGGACTTTGATATGAATGGCAAAAAAGTAGGTGTTGGTCAGCTTGAGCTTGCCACCCTTGATCAGGTTGCTGATATTCGTGATGCTCTCCTCAAAGCCATGCAAGATACCAAAGCCGATGGTCGTCACACCGTACTTCTTATGCTCACTGACGTTGTTAAGGAAGGAACTGATCTGATGGTTGTTTCTGATGCTCCTGCTGAAATCGAAGCGGCCTTCGGTGGCAAGATTGACGGTGTTTCTTTTTGGATTGATGGCATGATGAGCCGCAAGAAGCAAACCGTGCCAAATCTGCAAAAGCAATTTGGTTGCTAAGCTGTTTTTAGCATAGATCGTTCACTCTGAACTGTTGACTGAAAGGAAGATTGGCCCCATGGCCGATCTTCCTTTTTTTGTTTGAGCGCCGATTTACAGCGGATTAATCTTGACTGGGCTCCTTATAATCTCCCAACATTTTCTCAATTCAATGAACAAGATTCACATCACGCCCATAGTTGAAATTATTGGAATGATCTGTCGTGTGGCATGTTAGACAGGTGGACTCTGTAACATCCCGTTGTAAGTGCATGGTTTTGGGGTTTTTGATATGCTGTTGTCCTGGGCCATGGCAAATCTCACAGCCGACTTCAAGCAGTCTTTTGGGGACTGTTGTCTTGAGATAAGCCAATTGCTCCGGAAGTCCTGTAACATGGCAGAAAATACAGTTGGGGTTATTGTTGTCAGATGTTTGCACCAGGGTCGCATAGGCCTTACTATGAGGCGTTTTCTTATACTCTGTATAGATGGACGCATGGCATGGTTTACATGAGGCAGACCCCATATAGACATCAAAGCGTTTATGGACACCGGTTTTACGCCTTAGCTTGTTGTTTTTTTCACGGCTTAATTTGAGGATTTGGGTGGTTTGTGGTTCATCGGGAATTGTGGGCTTTAGGGGCAGTAACAGGGACTGGTAGGTGGAGGCCGTTTTGGTCTTGACCTCGTTCTTTTGCTGGTCGCTTAGTTTTGTCTGTAACAGGTGTAATTGCTGCATTTTGGCGTTGTATCTCGTCAGGGCATCCGGGTTGTCCTGGTAGGCTTTTTCCGGGCCGCCTCTTTTGCTGATTTTGTTTTTAAACCATAGCAATCGGTCTATTTCATTTTGCATTGTTTTCTGCAGGCGATTGTCGCTTTGCCATAGTTTTGATTCCTGCCAATCTATCTTTAAGCCCCCGATATATTTACCCTCTTTGGGTATGTGACTGATCAGGGTGTTGTGGGCCAGTTTGATCTGGGAATTGTTGAGGGTTTGCCCGGCTTCAAGGATAATATGTATCTGGGGGTAGGTTTTGGCAATACGCAGGTTCTCCTGGGGAGTCAGGTTTGACAGGAGAATAATCAGGTCGGTGTCTGCAAGCGTGTTCAGTGAATTTTTCAGGGGTTGTTGCCAGTCGCTGATGACATAGGTTTCACCTTTGGCTGTTTTCTTTTGGGCTGTGAGACCGATGATACCAATGTTCAGGTTGTTCTTTTTGAGTATAACATAGGGGGTGAAGAGGGGAGTATTGGTCTTGCTGTCAAGTATGGTTGCACTGAGAAAGGGAAATGTAGCCTCCTGTTCAAGCTGTTTTAGAAAGTCTGCGCCAAGTTGCAGGTCATGGGTGGTGATGTTGATGGCGTCATAATGCATCACGTTATAACATGCAACAATGGCCTTGCTACTGGTAAGGGCCACGGCTGATTTTTCCTTGTTGACCGGTTTCAAAAATACGGAGCCACTATCCAAAAATATATTTGCCTTTGATTGTTTGCAGGCTTCATTAAAAAAACTGGCTCGTTTAGGCAGACCGCCTAATTGATTGCTTTTTCAGCCACAGGGTTCGACTTTCCCGTGCATGTCGTTGGAATAGTAGATGTTTAGTTCTGTTGCCAGCACATTTCCCCCCCCGAAAAATACGGAGAAAATAAATAGGATAAGGGTGAGGCCTGTCTTGTAAATAGTCATTTTTTTCTCTTTGAAAGGAGGTGACGCCATTTTTCTAACCTGTCTTTAACCACGGCTTCGTGGCCCCGGTTTGTTGGGGTGTAGTAGATTGTTCCCTTTAGTTTGTCTGGTAGGTGTTCCTGGTCCACCAGGGCAAGCGGGGCGTCATGGGTATACTGGTAGCCCTTGCCGTAGCCAAGTTCTTTGGTGAGCTTGGTGGGAGAGTTGCGTAAATGGTGGGGCACAGGTAGGCTTCCTGTTTGTTTAATATCGTGCCTGACTTTTTTAAAGGCCTCGTACACGGCATTACTCTTGGGGGCAGTGGCAAGGTATATCACTGCTTGACTTAGGGCCAATTCTCCTTCCGGACTGCCGAGCATTTGATAACTGTCCCTGGCGGCAAGGGCTATTTGCAGTGCCTATGGGTCGCTGTTGCCAATATCTTCTGAGGCAAAACGAATCATGCGCCGTGCCACGTAAAGTGGATCTTCTCCGGCCATGAGCATCCTGTTTAGCCAGTAGAGAGCTCCATCAGGATCACTATCGCGCAGACTCTTATGCAGGGCAGAAGTCTGATTGTAATGCTCTTCTCCATCTTTATCGTATTGCAGGGAGTTACGTGAGAAAGCCTCTTGCAACAGGTCAATAGTGACGGCGCGACTACCATCATCCTGTTCCCTGGCCAGGGAGCCGGCGATTTCAAAAGAATTAAGGAGACGTCTGGCATCACCATCAGCAAGACTTATCAGAAGATCAAGGCATTCGGAACAAAATTTGATCCCGGCCCGGTTGAAGCCAAACTCCGGATGATTGATAGCCCGCTTGGCAATTTCCTGGCATTCACTGGTGCTGAGTGATTGTAGGGTTAGGACGCGACAGCGTGAGAGCAGGGGGGCTATGACCTGAAAAGAGGGGTTTTCTGTGGTTGCGCCCACAAGGGTAATCAGGCCACTTTCAACATGGGGTAAAAAGGCGTCCTGCTGGCTTTTGTTAAAACGGTGGATCTCATCAACAAATAGCAGAGTTGGGGTGCCTGCTCTGTGTAGTTGCCGAGCCTTGTCGATAATGGCCCTAATATCTTTTACTCCGGCAAGGACTGCCGATAAGAACATAAATTCATATTTTGACTGTTTTGCCAGAAGTCGGGCAATCGTTGTCTTGCCGGTGCCTGGTGGCCCCCATAGAATAAGAGAGGGGATGGCGCTTGCGGCCAGCAAGGTTGACAGGAATTTCCCTTCACCTACGAGGTGAGTCTGACCAATAACCTCATCGATATGGTGGGGGCGTAACTTTTCAGCCAGGGGGCGAGGGTCATGGAAGAGTGAGGGGCGCATGGGGATCAGTGTCCGCTTCCATCTATGATTAGCTCGGCCAGCCGTTCCGAGGAAAAAACTAGGGATTCAATGTCAAGATAGTCCATCACATTTGCTGGGTAGAGCACCTTGACCTTGGCTGCAAAGCCGTCATCTTGGTCCTCGTCCCAAAAGAGGATCTGTTGGGGGATCTGCGGAAGTACGGGGACAAGCGCCACTATGTCGGCACTGCCCTCTGTTGTGACCGTTCCATCAACAATCTTACAAAACTTGCTAATATCGTCCTTTGTTTTGGCGGTGAAAAATGTGGCGAGTTTTTCTTCGCAATAGGTGGCGAGTGTTCTGATCTTGGAAATGGCGTTTGGCACACTCTCAAGGCCAATCCAGTCGGTGGCAGGTGTTTTCCCTCCACCAAAATGAATGTAATTGTAGATCAGGATCTGGTCTCTTGGGTCTTCCGGCTCTTTGTCGTTAATAAGGAGTGTTGATTTTGAGACCATCACCTGTTGGCCCAGGTAACTGAAATGCAGACAGTCATTTGCGCAGGTAGCCTGTAAGGGGATTGTTAGACTTGAAAAGTCAAGCGGCCGAATTTTATCTTTGAGATAGCGAATGAGCTTTAAATCATGTTCGTTACCAAGTTGTTTAAGGTCGGTGCCGGAATCTGGAGAAAATTTAAAGTCTGTGAGGTCGATATAGGGGCATTTATGAGGGTCTTCACCGCTCTTTGCCACATTGGCGGCAAAGGCCAAGCAGGCTGGGTATCCACATTTGCCACAGTTTGTTTTGGGTACTCGTTTTAAGATGTCGTGGGGATTCATTGCTTTAGATGACAAACTTAATGGCAATATGTTCACGAAGTTGCATAAAAAAACTGTCCCGATGCTCTTCCGAGTGAACTTCAAGTTCGAGGCTTAGTGATATGTATTTACCGGAGCTTGAGGTCTTGGAGTGAACAATGGTGTGTTGGTGGTCGGCTATGATTTCGTGGACGGCCTGTTTGACATCATCCGGGTTCATGCCGATCAACTTGTATTGCCAGGCGCAGGGATAGGTAATTTTAGGTGGTTCTGAATCGGTCATAATGATCTTCTTGTAAATGGTGGTATGGCTTTATTTCAATGCTACTGCAGCACCAAGATGACAATATAACGATCATTGGCAGATGTTTCCACCTGTTTTTGTAGACTGCTGGCGGGGAATGAAATTTTAGGACGGCAAGTCCAGTGAGATGGTGCGTATCTCTTCAAGGCAACGGTTAAGGTTCTTAAAGCCATCCGGAATCTGGTCAAATTGCTCATCTTTTACGAGTGCACCCAAAGTGGTAACAGCATCGTTGAGTTTCTCGGCCCTGATACTGCCGGCAGCGCCGCGTATACGGTGGCAGAGTTCTCGGATTTTTTCATGGTTGTTTGCTTTAGCACAGGCCGAAGCCTCCGCCTGCCACTCCGGTATTCTTGCAATAAGGGTGTCTGTAACAATTTTGACCTTGGTCATGTCGCCAAAAAACATTTCCGAGAGCCCCTTGATGTCAATGATATGCATAATGTTCACTTGTGGATTAAAAAGTTCTTTATTAGTAGTATCAGGCTACACGAATAGCAACATTCTAGGCAACTCATTTTACAGGAAAGACTAATGCGTTCTGCGTTTATGGCAACTACCCCGGCTGATCTTAGGGAGAAGGGGTATCGTTATGTCGATATTGTCCTTGTCACGGGTGACGGGTATGTGGATCACCCATCTTTTGGCATCGCCCTAATTGGCCGTTTGCTAGAAGAGCAGGGGTACAAGGTTGCTGTTTTGAGCCAGCCGGATCATACTACATTTGAGAGTTTTAAGCTCTTTGGTAAGCCCCGCCTGTTCTTTGGGATCAGTGGCGGTAATCTTGATTCCATCGTTTCAAATTATACAGGTAACGGTAAGGTTAGAAATACCGATCAATTTTCACCTGGGGGAAATCCCTTTGTCGATAAGGCCAGGTCGGTTCGGCGTAGACCAGATCATGCGGTGATGCGTTATGCGCAACTGGCGAAACAGGCCTACCCTGATGTGCCACTCGTTCTCGGTGGTGTGGAGGCCTCTCTGCGGCGTTTTTGTCATTATGATTATAGACAAAAGAAGATTCGGGGCTCGGTTCTTACCGATAGTAAGGCTGATGTTTTGGTCTATGGTATGGGCGAGAAGGCGGTGCTTGAAATTGCTGAACGTCTGCTAAGAAAAAAGGGTATTCACGGGGTGGCTGGAACCTGTGTTCGCTTAAGTCCTAAAGAGTTTGCCACGTTTACAGAGGTTGCGCCAGTGGATATCACCCTGCCGTCCTTTGCCGAAATACGCACGAATAAAGATTCGTTTCTTGATGCGGAACTGCTCATTGATAAATATGCGCGATCAAGGAAAAGGGCGATCCTCTGCCAGATGCAGCAGTCCCATTATGTCGTGCAGTTTCCGCCCCAAACGGTACTCGGCCAAAAAGAGCTGGATCATCTCTATGAACTACCTTTTAAACGCCGTTGTCATCCGGATTTCCCGGATATCCCAGCATTTGCCATGATACGAGATTCGGTAACCATTGTCAGGGGGTGTTGTGGTAATTGCTCTTTTTGCGCCATTACCCGCCACCAGGGTGCTGAAATCAGAAGTCGTAGCCTTGATTCTATTGTCCGGGAGGTTGCGCTTATTGCGGCTGAACCATCGTTTAAGGGAACCATTACAGACCTTGGCGGGCCGACAGCAAATCTCTTTGGTGTGGGTTGTGCTAAGGGGGGCTGCTCAAAACGTGACTGTCTTTTCCCCGAGGTATGCCATTCTTTGGAGATTGACGAGGATGTATTTCTGGCCCTCCTTGATAGGTGCATGAAGATCAAGGCCATTCGGCATCTCTTTATCTCATCCGGATTGCGGATGGAGCTTCTTCTTAAAACACCGAAATTGTTGGCCCGGATCATTGAGCATCATACCCCCGGTATGATGAAAATAGCTCCGGAGCATACAGTGGGTGCGGTGCTTTCCGCCATGCATAAACCTGGTGTTACCGTTCTTGAAAAATTTCTCGCGCTAGCTCGTCGTCTGAGTCGTAAGGAGGGGAAAGAGATTGAGTTCTCGGCCTATCTCATTGCCTCGCATCCCGGGTGTCGAGTAGCAGATATGCATAGGCTTGTTGATGATCTGAAGCGTTGCCGGTTAGCCATTAACCAGTTTCAGGATTTTACTCCTACTCCAGGTACTCTTGCCACCGCAATGACGGTGAGTGGTAAAGACTGGCGGAAACAAAAGGTTCATGTCCCTTCGGCCGGAGAGCGGTTGCAACAACGAAAGATTCTTGAGCGGGCGATGACGGGGCATACTGCAAGGAAAAGACGCAAATAATTTTCACTGGCTTTATCCATGTCTGAAAAAATCCTGATCATAGGCCGGTGTCAGGTTACTTGCTGTAATTTTAGTTTGCGAGATAAGCTGTTTGGCGCCTTGGTTAATGGCTGTTTGCAGTGAACTTTTATGACCATAAAATTGCTCTATTTCAGCCCTTAAAAAAATGTATTTCTATAAAAAAATCAATATATTTGGACTTCTTTTTGGTTAATTTCTTGACTTTGTTTTTTGGCCCGTTGTACAAAATAAAGAGTCTTTTGTCTGGGCTCCTTTTTTGTTCTGGGCCTCTGTGAAAAGATTCGCTGGTATCGGCTGAGTCTGAGGTTGCAGATCTTGCTTTTATGTGATCTTTCTCATCTAGTCGTCAGGGAATAAATATGGCAGAAGTCGAGACTCTTATTTTAGGTATTGATCTTGGTACGGATCAAAGTTCTGTGATTGCCAACTCTGGTTATCAGGACAGTATGAGTTCTATTATTGGTTATCCCAAAGATATTATTTCCCTCAAGCACCTGGGGCGGCAGCAGGTGTTTGGTGACGATGTGATTAAGTATCGTGCCTGTTGTGAGACCTATCATCCCCTGGATGGCGGTGTTATCAGCAATACCAATTTTCATGATTATAACGCGGTGTATGAGCTTCTCAGGCATCTTATTGCCAAGGCCAGTTACAACTTTGATGGCGAAGTCTGTGCCGTTATTGGTGTGCCGGCCAGGGCTTCGTTGGTGAATCAGGATATTCTCACTAGGCTTGCGGACGATTTGCTACAGACGGTACTCATTGTTTCCGAACCCTTTATGGTGGCCTATGAGCTGGATAAACTTAGTAATGCCATCATCGTTGATATTGGTGCTGGTACGGTTGATATCTGTGCCATGAAGGGCACGGTTCCCCACGCTGATGATCAGGTCTCCCTTAGTAAGGCTGGTCATTATATTGATAGACAGTTGGCCTCCCTTGTCCAGGAAAAATATCCGGAAGTGCAGGTGACATTGCCGCTTATGAAGCGGATTAAGGATAACTGTGCCTTCGTCTCTGAGTATGGCTCCCAGGCACTGGTAACCATGCGTGATGATGGCAGGCCAGTTACCCTTGACCTGTCAGAGGAAATACGCCTTGCCTGTGAACTTATTATTCCTGATCTCCTGGAGCATCTGACAAGTCTTGTCCGGAAATTCGACCCTGAAGTGCAACACGAAGTCCTGGAAAACATCTTTATCTCTGGTGGTGGTTCGGCGATTAGAGGAATTGATGAGGTAATAGCCTTGCATCTTGTCGAGTATGGTGATGTTGATGTGCAGTGTATTGATCCTGATGGTTTTGCGGGGGCAAGAGGGGCATTGAAACTTGCAATGGATTTACCCACCGATGTTTGGAATCAGGTCGGGTTTATCAAAAACGGAGCCTCACTTGGTGAGATTCTTAAAAACTAAGTTGTTTTTCTCTAGGTAGAACGAATATGGATTTTTTTATCTGGTTTTTGTTTTGCGTTTTGGGCTGTGCAGTTGGCGCATCCGTGACGAGTGTCCTCATTCGTGAAAAATTAAAAAAGGATAGTGATCAGCAAGGACTGGAGCGGGAAGCTGAACGTGTTGGCTACGCCGACCAGATTCAGGATTTACGGTCCAAAGTGAACAGTGTTCGTGAAGAGGCCAAGGGGTACTGGGATGAGTTGCAGGCAGAAAAAGAGGGTCGTGCCGGTGCGGAGAAGTCCTGTGAGTGCATTCCTGATCTGGAAACCAAAATTGTCAGGTTAATCGATGATAACAAGCATCTGGAAGAAGAGAAGTTCGTGTTCCTGCAAACCATAGATGACCTGAAAGATGAACTTGAAGAAGAGCGGAAGGCCATAGAGGACTGTATGATATTTGTCCAGGGAAGTCATTATTTGCCTGGTCGAGTGGTGCGGGATTTGATGCGTCAGGAAAAGGTAAATAATTGATTGTAAGCTATCTTGCGCGAGTAGGTGGTTTACGAGATATGGTGTAATCTTCGGATACAAATGACCAGGGAGTTTAGACGAATATGGATGAAAACAGCAGCGAGCCATTGGCAAAGACGACAAAGGGGAAAACTATTGTTGGTATCGACCTTGGAACCAGGCGGACGGCGGTAAAGTCAGACTTAGGCCAGCAGTTTATGGTTAGGTCAGTTGTTGGCTATCCCAAGGATATCATCAGCGAGAAAATGGTTGGAGTTGACCCTATATTTGGTGAAGAGGCCATTGAAAAGCGCAACTTTCTGGATCTCTGTTACCCCTTGGCTGACGGGGTGATCCGCGAGGCCAGTCCCCGGGATTACGAGGCGGCAAGGGAGCTTCTTGGCCATGTTGTGGGACTTGTTGGTGAACCGGAGGATGTCTGCGGGATTATTGGCGTCCCGGCCCGGGCTTCCATTATGAACAAGGAACTCCTGCTCTCCATTTCCAAGGAGTTTATGAGTAAGGCCTTAGTGGTTTCTGAGCCCTTTATGGTGGCCTATAGCCTTAATATGCTTACCAATTGTATTGTTATAGATATTGGTGCTGGCACCGTTGATATCTGTGGAATGAAGGGCACGGTTCCGGTGGCTGATGATCAGGTGACCCTGCTTAAGGGGGGTAATTTCATTGATGAAAGACTAGCCGCTTCAATTACCCGCCATTATCCTGGGGTACAGGTGACGGATTCGGTGGCTTGCGCGATTAAAGAGGAATTCTCCTTTGTTGGCACTCCGCCTAAAAAGGCAGTTGTAACATTACGTTTTGAGGGTAAACCGGCGGAATTTGATGTGACTGAGGATGTTGGTTCGGTGTGTGAGTCTATTATTCCTGATATCTGTGAGCAGCTTGAAACTTTGATTGCCAAGTTTGATCCTGAGGATCAGGAGGATACCCTGAAAAATATTCTCCTTGCCGGTGGTGGTTCACAAATCCACGGATTACCTGAATTGATTACCGGGCAACTGGCTGATTTTGGTGATGTTAAGGTTATGGCTGTCACTGATCCTGACTATAGGGGGTGTGAAGGGGCCTTAAAGCTTGCCACGGAAATTCCAGCTGAGATGTGGAATCAGATTGGGGTGATGTTTGGTGCTGATGCTGAATAAAAACAGCGTTTTTTTTGTGTTGCAACTCTGCAATGTCGGTTAAGAACTCGGAGTCGTGGCTTACCTGCGAGAGGGTTTTAATGACCCCTTATGGAGCGTCATTCGGCAAATTTCGTAGTATTTTCTTAACATTTTATCTCCCATTTTGGTCTGTCTTTGCGAGGGACTCGCATGATAAAAATGGGAGATAAAATGTTTGAAAATCAAGAACTGTGGAGTGGGAAGCAGAGTAAAGGGGCATAAAAATCCGGACTCAAGGTGGTGTGCTTTTCTAACTGGACATTACTGGTTGCAAATAGCTCAAAGATGAACCACGAAGTCGCCTTACCGGCAGTTTCTTCGTATCTTTCGTGCCTAAAAAAAAAGCCTGTGCTTATCTCGTGATAAGCACAGGCTTTTTTAGTTGCCAGGGGTATGTCTAAGTCCGCTGGACTCCCGGTATTCTCTTTAGTCTAGATCAGGGAAAGAGGCGTCAATGGCCTTGTCCCACTCGGCAACCAGGTCTTTCTGGGATGCCATTAATGGTGCAGTATCACCTTCAATAATGATGTTCTCTAGGGTGTCGCCCTGGGCAATGGCATTAACCACATCCATATCGGCATCAGAAACCACAGCGCCAAATACGGCATGTTTGCCATCAAGCCAGCCACAGGGGACGTGGGTGATGAAAAATTGGCTGCCGTTTGTGCCTGGTCCGGCATTAGCCATGGAGAGCTTGCCTGGGGCATCGTGGGTCAGGCTTGCATCAAACTCATCCTCAAAGCGGTATCCGGGTTCACCGGTACCTGTCCCAAGTGGGCATCCGCCCTGGACCATAAAATCATTGATAACACGGTGGAAATTTAGACCCTTATAGAAGTTGCGTTTGGCAAGGTTAACAAAGCTTGCAACAGTCATGGGTACTTTATCGGCAAAAAGAGTGATGTTAATTTTACCCTTTGATGTTTCAAAAATGGCGGTAAGTTGCTTGTCTGACATAGCTGATCCTCGTATGAAAAATTGAAATGAATAATCTTTAAGTTGAAAAACGTCTTTACCCCATAATTAGAAAAAATGCACCTGTTCCGTCGTTAGCAAGGCCTGGCTTTAGGATTAGGCGATTATCTAGGAGTCTTAGGTGCAAAATTATTTTTTCTTATAGGGCTTATTCCGACGATGTTGGGGGCGTTTGTTTTTATGGAAAGGCGTTTTCTTGATGGTGACCTTGGGTGGTTCAACAAGTAGGGATTCCTCGGGGTATACACATTGGAGTTTTTGACCGATAAATGACTCGATATCCGGCAGGTAAAAGGCGTCTTCTTCACAGGCGAAACTGATGGAGGTGCCTGTGGTTCCTGCTCGGCCTGTTCTGCCAATACGATGTACATAGTCTTCAGGGTCATAGGGGAGGTTGAAGTTTACCACATGGCTCACCCCCTCAACATGGATTCCCCGGCCCGCAACGTCGGTGGCGATGAGTACCCTTATTTTCCCGGCCTTAAAATTATTCAGGGTGGTCATGCGTTTCTTCTGCTCAACATCGCCAGACAGCATGGCACATTCTATCTTATGGGCTTTGAGTAGTTCGGTAAGTTTACGGGTCTCTGCCTTCATGTTGCAAAAGACGATAACCTTATGCAAGTCCTTGGTGTGGATTAAATTATATAGGAGGTGGTATTTTTCCTCGGTGGTGACCAGATAGACAATCTGGTCCACCGTATCCACAGTGACTTTTTTCGGCTCAATCTCGACAATGGCGGGTTTGTCCGTCCATTGCTCGGCCAGCATATTGACCTCAGGGGTCATTGTGGCACTAAAAAACAGGGTTTGGCGCTTTGTCTTGCCAGGCAGGGAGTAGACAATCTGGCGGACATCAGGGATAAAGCCCATGTCGAGCATCCGGTCAGCTTCATCAATCACAAATATTTCCACCTTCCCAAGCATAATATGTTGTTTGCGCTTAAAATCGAGAAGTCTGCCGGGGGTTGCGACAACAATATCAAGCATATTATTGCACACAGCCTCTTCCTGCTTTTGATAATCCATGCCGCCATAGACCGGAACAATGGTGATATCTGTGTATTTTGCCAGATCTTCGCCGTCCTCGGCAATCTGAATAACCAGTTCCCGGGTGGGGGCAATGATGAGACAGCGTGGTGTACCTTTCTTACGGTTTTTTAAAGGGTTTGCCAGAAGATTGGTCATAATCTGCAGGAGAAATGCGGCAGATTTGCCGGTTCCGGTTTGTGCCTTGCCGGTTGCATCCTGACCTTTAAGGGTTTGCTCGAGGATAGCGCCTTGAATGGGGGTGCAGTACTCGAATGAAAGATCACGGATCCCGTGCATGATGGCATCCGGGATGGCAAAGTCGTGGAATCGTACGCGCCCCTCCTGGGGTTCAACAATGAATTTTTCAGAGGCCTGCCAGTCTTTGTTGTCTTTGCGATTTTTTAAGAGGTTGGCTGGTTTGACAGGTTGCGCCCGGTCTTTCTTGCTGGGGGTGGATTTTTGTGACTTTTGCGGTTTTTGCTGTGAAGGTTGGCGCTTTATAACTGGCAGACCAAAAACAGAACCTATTTCGGTGGTTGTTTTTCGGTTCTTGTCGGTCGTGGAGCATTGCTGGTTGTTTTTACTTCTCATGGGCATACAACATTAAAAAAAGATGAACTTGTAGCCAGGATCAATGGCTATAAGGTGTAAGGCTGAATGTGCCTGAGTGGAACCAAACTCGAAGGGCGTCTTCTCTTTACAGCAGGATTAAAGTCATACTCGTGAACCATTTTCACAAGAAGAATTTTAACATAATCTGGTTAGGGCTTTTGGCGGCGATTTCTTGCCCCCACAAAGTCTAGCATTTGCCTGGATAACATACTGACTTGACCTGTTCATGTCAAAACAATATTTGTGGAGGTTTGATTCATTGAACCCTATGTTGACCAAGGTGACACCTTGAACTTATATGCCACCCTTGTGCTATTTGTTTGTGTCTTCTGGGCTATCTGGGACTGTTTTATGTCTCAACGCTATAGTCCTCAAAACCTTCCACAACTACGGTGTATTCAGGGTCTTCGAGAATGTCTACCCGGACAAGCTTGTCGGCTCGGTCAATGAGTTTGCGGCAATCTGGGCTGAGGTGGGTTAAACGAAATTTCTTGCCAGCTTGTTTGTATTTCTTGGCAAGGTTATTGATCGCTTCAATTCCAGAGTGGTCGGCAACCCGTGATTCGCCGAAGTCAACGACAATTTCCTGGGGGTCATTTTCAATATTAAATTTACTATTGAAGAGTTGTACCGAGCCAAAGAAGAGTGGCCCGAAAATCTCGTAATACTTTACCCCATCTTTATCTATATATTGCCGAGCGCGAATCCGCAGGGCGTTTTCCCAAGCAAAAACAAGGGCTGAAACGATCACCCCGGCAATAACTGCCACAGCCAGGTCATACATTACAGTGGTTATGGTAACGAGGAGGATGACAATGGCATCGGCCATGGGGATTTTATCCATGACACTGAATGTTGACCATGCAAAGGTCCCGACAACCACCATAAACATAAGACCCACAAGGGCTGCCACGGGAATCATTTCAATGTAGGAGGAAGCAAAAAGGATAAATATCAGTAGGGACAGGGCGGCAACAATCCCCGATAAACGTCCCCGACCACCAGATTTAATATTAATAATACTCTGGCCTATCATGGCGCAACCACCCATTCCACCCATAAAGCCGTTAATGATGTTTGCCGTGCCCTGGGCAATGCTCTCCTTATTGGCGTTGCCGTGGGTGTTGGTCAGTTCATCAATGAGATTTAGAGTCATCAGGGATTCAATAAGGCCGATAGCGGCAATGATTATCGCGTAGGGTGCAATAAAATAGAGAGTTTCAAGGTTAAAGGGAATCATCGGGACATTAAAGACCGGTAAACCAGCCTTAATGCCTGTTCCTCCCTTGGCCTGAATAAAGGATAAGACCGTTTCAGTCTCGATGCCTGTCCAGTTAACGAGTAGGGCAACAGAGACGATAGCCACAAGAGCTGCTGGAACCTTCTTGGTTATTCTGGGAAAGGTGTAGAGAATAAACATGGTTAAGGTCACAAGTCCGACCATGGTGTAGAGTTGCCTCCCCTGCATCCAGGCGTCATTGATCTTGAACATGTTAAGCTGAGCGGTGAAAATAACAATGGCCAGGCCATTGACAAAACCCATCATCACTGGATGGGGGATGAGTCTGACAAATTTGCCAAAACGAAATGCTCCCGCCATAATCTGCAGGAGCCCGGCAAGAAGGAGAGTCGCAAAGAGATACTGCAAGCCAGCACCTTCTCCTCCCATATCAGTACCTATTTTCACTAGGGACACCATGACAATGGCAGTGGCCCCTGTGGCTCCGGATATCATCCCGGGGCGACCACCAATAACCGAGGTGACAATTCCCATCATAAAGGCGCCATAGAGTCCAACAATTGGTGAGACTCCAGCGATAAAGGCAAAGGCCACGGCTTCAGGTACCAGAGCAATGGCAACGGTAAATCCGGAGAGGATATCATCTTTGACTGAAGCGGCTCGCGCTTCAACCCATTTAAATCTTTTCATATTAATTTTATGGTCTCGCCGGTACAGGAGGGGTAAGCCTACTTGTATTAAAGGGTGAAGACTCAAAAGAAGGTGTCTAAGGGGGAATTCGCGAGATTGACAGATGTCAATCTGTGATCAGGACAGATATGTCTTCCCGGCGGGGCTGAGAGACATGGCAGTGGGGAAGTTGACCCTTAAAAAAAACTTGAAGATCGCTGTGAAACTCACCTCTTCAAGTTATAAAGCTCTGCGATAACAAACTACAGGACGGTGACTAATACAAAACAGAGAGTTGCGAGTCAAGGTGTTTTGCTGGTGCTTCGTGCTTTTTCACCTGATAACACCGGATGTGCATTGCCGATATGCGTGGTGCTGGTAAGCGTAGACCCTTTTGCTTTAGGCTAATAAACCGCTTGCACCTCAAGTTTAAATCGTCTATAAATAATACTTTTCAAACAAAAGGTGTTATTTATGCTGAAGCGATTTTCTATCTCCCTTGAAGAAGACCTCCTTGATGACTTTGATCAGGTGATCACCGACAAAAAATACAAGAATCGTTCCGAGGCCATTCGTGACCTGATCCGCAACTCTTTTGTGGAGAATGAGTGGGCCGATGATAAGGATGTTATGGGGGTGATTACCTTGGTCTACGATCACCACCAGCCGAATTTGCAGGAGAAAATCACTGAACTGCAACATAATTTTTTCCAGCAGATTGTCTCCACTACCCATGTCCACATGGATCATCATAACTGCATGGAAGTGATTATTGTTAGGGGTAAGGCGGCTGAGGTCTCGCGTCTTGCCGATGATCTGAATTCGGCGCGAGGAGTGCGAAATTGTCGGCTTGCCATGAGTTCCACCGGTAAGCATTTGCATTAACTCAGGTGCTTAGTTCTCAATTCCAAATTCATAAAACGTGAAATGTTATGCATTTATCTGAAGGTATTGTCTCCATGCCTATCCTTATAGGTGGAGGGGCGTTGGCAACTGTTGGTACCATTATTGGTTTAAAAAAGATTGATGAAGATCATATTATGACAACCGCCATGTTGTCGGCCACCTTTTTTGTGGCTTCACTCATCCATGTTCCCATTGGCCCTGGTTCGGTTCACCTGTTGCTAAATGGTTTGATGGCCTTGATTTTGGGTTGGGCCTGCATCCCGGCGATTCTTGTGGCTCTGGCGCTGCAGGCTGTTTTCTTTCAGTATGGGGGACTCACCGTGCTTGGGGTGAATGTGGTGATAATTGGCGGTGGCGGTCTTCTCGGTTCCTGCCTGTTCCGGGGGATGTTGCAAAGACCGAAGTTACGGAAACTGGCAGGGCTCCTTTCTGGTTTCTTTTCGGTGGCGTGTGCCGCCTTATTTCTCTGTATTACTCTCCTTACTACAGGTGAGGAATTTGTCGGTACAGCACAGGTTATTTTTGCGGCTCATCTACCTGTGATGGTGGTGGAGGGGGTGATAACTATGTTTATTGTTTCATTCCTTGCCAAGGTGCAACCTGAGATTTTGGGGATTAAATCATGAAAAATAGGCTTATTATTGTTGTTGGTCTGGCAGTTCTTCTCGGGTTTTCCTCTTCCTGTCTTGCTCATAAGATCACCGTCTTTGGCTATGTCGAGCAAGGGGTGGTGAAGACGGAGTCCATGTTCAGCGGTGGGCGGGTGGCTCAGGACTGCTCCCTTTCCATTGATAGTGGTGGTGGTTCTGTTTTTATCGGTAAAACGGATGAGAGAGGGCTACTTGACTTCCCTGTCCCTGATCAGGCAGAAGGGTTTGATCTGGTGGTGGTTTGCGGTGATGGGCATCGAGGTTCCTGGCGGATTGAGGCTGAGGAGTTTGTGGCGATGGGTGCAACTCCAGGAGGTGATATGTCTGCAAAGGACGCGGTATCTGTCTCCGCAACTGTACCAGTGACAGTGCCGAGCGATTTTCGCAGGATCCTACGGGAGGAATTGACCGCTGAACTTGGACCTATCAATCGTCAGCTTACCAAGTTGCGTCAAGACAAGATTTCCCTTGCTGATATCATGGGTGGCCTTGGCTATTTTCTTGGTCTTGCCGGTCTTGCCAGCTATATGCGTTTTCGTAAGTGCGGGAAGTAGGTTTTGAATTTTGAACAGTGGGCCGTGGGGGATTCCCTCTTTCACCGGGTAAGTTCGCCGTTTAAAATGATTGCCGCCATCTGTTTTTGCTTTGGACTTGCCTCCTGTAAGCAGGTTGACGCGGCACTTATGGGGCTATTTTTTACCATTTGTGGCGTCTTGCTTGCGCGTATCTCCCTGCTGGCGTTGTTGCAACGCCTCGTCTTGGTCAATATATTCACCCTCGTTTGTTGGTTTACCCTACCTGTCACGGTGGTGGGCAGGGCGGTGGCTCATATCTGGTTTTTGTCCATATCCGCTGAAGGTTTAGCTTTGGCCCTGTTAATTACGATTAAGACCAATGCCTTGGTACTGGCCTTTGTGGTGCTTATTGGGACATCCTCGGTGGTTGATCTTGGTCATGGTTTACGGGTCTTGAAAATACCCCAAAAGCTCTGTCTGCTTCTGCTCTTTTCCTACCGTTATATCTTTGTTATTTATGATGAGTACCGGCGCTTAAGTCGGGCGGCCATATTGCGCAGTTTCAGGCCAACCTCCTCCATGCACACCTATCAGACCTATGGTAACCTCTTTGGTATGACCCTTGTTAAGGGCTGGCAACGGGCCGGGCGGGTGCGTGATGCCATGGTGCTTCGCGGCTTTTCCGGTGAGTTTGTGGCGTTAAGTACCGTGAAGATCTGTTTGGCAGACTGGTTGCTTGTAATCGTGGTTTTTTGTTGCACGGCTGTTGTTCTTGCTGTTGAATATCGTCTTTAAAAAAAGTTGAGTCCCCCATGAATCCATCCTGTCTGCGCCTCAAGAAAATCTCATTTGCTCACCCGTCGCAACCACAACTATTTACAGGGCTTGATTTTGAGCTTTCCTCCGGCAAGGTTGGCCTTATCGGCCAAAATGGTAGTGGTAAGACAACCCTGCTTTATCTTATTATGGGACTGCACCAACCAGTCGCTGGTGGGGTGTATCTTGATGAGCGTTTGATTGCCAGTCGTGATGATCTGCGTTATCTGCGCCGCCATGTTGGTTTTTTATTTCAGGATGCCGATGACCAGCTCTTTTCGCCAACGGTTATTGAAGATGTAGCCTTTGGCCCGTTAAATCTTGGTGACAGTCCGGATGTTGCGCGGCAGAAGAGTCTGGATATTCTCAACCGTCTGGGCCTTATTGGTTTCGAGGATCGGTTGACCCATAACCTCTCCGGTGGTGAGAAAAAACTGGTTGCCCTGGCGACTATTTTGGTGATGCAGCCCCGGTTCTTACTTCTCGATGAACCTACCAATAGTCTTGATTCGGCAACCAGGGCGCGATTGGTTGCAATTATTGACAACCTTGATGTTCCCATGTTGATTATTTCCCATGACTGGGATTTTCTGGCCCAGACCACCTCCCAGGTCTATTCTCTTGACCATGGTCATTTGCATTTGAGTGAAACTAAGTGTTTGCATACCCATCCCCACGCCCATGCCCACGGCGATCATCCCCATGGACACAGCGGCTTAGCTCATGATTGACCTATTGTCAGATGGTCATGTTCATACGAAACTCTGCCATCACGCCTTTGGTGAAATGGAGGATTATGTAAAGGCGGGAATTGCAAAGGGGCTGCGGCAGTTGATCTTCCTTGACCATTTTGAGATTGGCATTTCCTATTTTGAAACGACGTGGCTCACAGCGGATGATTTTCGTATCTACCGCCAGGAGGGCCAGCGTTTACGGGAGAAATACAAGGGGCATATTGGTGTTGGTATTGGCGTTGAGGTGGGATTTAACCCTGACTATATTGTCGAAACCAACCGGTTTATTCGGGCCCATGATTGGGCGAGAGTTGGTTTGTCCTACCACTTTATGCCGGTTGTTGGAGCGAACCATATCAATATGCTCAGTCGCAAACACGCCAATATCCAGAGAATTTCCGACTATGGTCATGGTCAGATGCTTGATGATTATTATGCAGGGTTACTCAAAGCCGTAAAGAGTATTGATGCCGATGTGGTCTGTCATCTGGATGCGGGGCTGCGTAACTCAAAAAATGTGGTGTATGAAGAGCGTCACTGGGGGCTAATTGCCGAAATTCTCCAGGTGATGGTGGGGCGCAAGATGGCCCTTGAAATCAATACCTCAGGCTACGCTCTCAGGGGCGAACCGTTTCCGCGACAAAGAATTATTGAGATGGCGCAGGGACTTAAACTTCCCTTGGTGCTTGGTTCGGATGCCCATAAACCGGAACAGGTCGGGCGTAATTTTGAATTGGTTACAGAATGAGCAATGCAAGGGGCCAAGAGGTAACGTGTTGTATTCTTGATCTCTCTCCCTCTGCATTCTCGTCCTAAAGTTCAATAATAAGTGGTATTTGATGGAGTGATTTTGAGGTTGAGCGGGTAGAGGCCAGCGACCAGTTGCTTACTGTTGCTGTGTCACCGAGGATCTTGTCTATTTCTTGAGCCACGCCTTTAATGTTGAGGAGGGGGTGGCGGGAAAAGACCTCAGGCAGGCCGTAGGTCAGGTTACACACCAGACAGCACCCGGGACGTTCGAGAAGATTGAGGACAAAATGCACCTTGTTGGCTGATTGGTCAAATCCCTCAAAGCGCAGTTGGATATCATAGGCCCCTTCAGAGGCATCGCCAAATAATGCTTCAAAAAATTCATCGGATTTTGTTTTCGGAAATATTTTATCACAGACTTCATCTGTGAAAAGTTGTTGCATATCAGCCATCTTGAGAACCTCGGCAAGTGTTATTTAGAGTTAAGTTAAAAGAGTCGCGCATGATAACCTGTCAGGGGGAATGGGTCAATAAGAACCGCTGGCCTGGATGCTGTTTTTTTGTTCTATTCTATCCCCAAAATAACCAGTTTATGGTACAGATCAAAGGTATGAAACAACCATCTCTTTTTGCTGAACCAGCTGAAAAAATTCCGACCGCTTCAAGGGTCGTAACGGGGCTGAATGCCGCGCAACTTGAGGCCGTCACCACCATTGATGGCCCGGTTCTGGTTATTGCCGGTGCAGGTACCGGCAAGACCCGTACCCTTGTCCATCGTATGGCCCATCTGGTGGAGCAGGGCATTGCCCCTGAGGCCATACTCCTTCTTACCTTTACCCGCAAGGCCTCCCAGGAGATGCTGAACCGCGCCTCTCTCCTTATGCAGGAGTCCTGCGGTCAGGTTATGGGGGGGACGTTCCATGGCGTTGCTAACCTCCTGCTGCGTAAATATGGCCAGCATATCGGCTACCCCTCCCATTTTTCCATTCTTGATCGCGGTGATGCCGAGGGGATTGTCAACCTGCTGAAATCGTCCTTGCAACTCACCGGGGCCGGTAAGCGTTTTCCGTCCAAAAGGGCAGTGGTCAATATGATTTCCGGGGCGGTTAACAAGAATAAGGATTTCGAAGAGTATCTTGAGGACCGCTACTTTCACCTCCTTGAGTTTAGGGATGATCTCCGTCTAATTCGCTCTCATTATCAGCAGTTTAAGAAGGACCATGCCTTGATGGATTATGACGATCTTCTGGTAAATTTTCGTGATGTGTTGCGGGATTATCCTGAGGTTCGGCACGAGGTGGCGACTCGGTTTCAGTATGTGATGGTCGATGAATATCAGGATACCAACCGCATTCAGGCCGAGATTGTCAAGTTAATTGCCGGGGAGCATACCAACGTCATGGTGGTTGGTGATGATGCCCAGTCGATCTACAGCTTTCGGGGAGCTGATTTTCAAAATATCATGGAGTTTCCGGATCTTTTTGCCGGGACGAAGATTGTTCGTCTTGAGGAGAATTATCGGTCGGTGCAACCCATCCTTGAAGCCACCAATGCCATTATCGGTAATGCGGCGGAAAAATACGCCAAAACCCTATACTCAAACCTTGCGTCTGAGGATAAACCCGTCCTTTATAAACCCCGGGATGAGAATGGTCAGGCTCGGTATGTGGTTGAAAAGATACTTGAATTTCAAAAGGAAGGGGTGCCCATGTCAGAAATGGCGGTACTCTTTCGCTCTGGATTTCATTCCTATAAGCTTGAGCTAGAACTTGCCAATCATGGTATTTCGTTTGAAAAGCGGGGGGGGATGAAGCTCACCGAAACGGCCCATATTAAAGACGTGTTGGCCTATCTCAAGGTGCAGTGTAACCCTGCGGATCGTTTGTCCTGGAACCGGATTTTGCTCCAACTTGAAAAGGTGGGGCCAAAGACGGCAGAGAAGATACTCGCCACCATAAAAGAGGGTGATGAACCGGCAGAGGTGCTTGCTGCCTATAAGGCCGGTAAATCTTGGAAGACGGGGCTGGATAAACTGGTTGCGGCCCTTGTGCAGATAACTAATGTGCCTACCCCTGGCGCAAAACTTGCCGTGGTGCTTGATTATTATCAGCCGATCTTTGAGCGTCTCTTTGCCGATGATTATCCGTCCCGGAGCCGCGATCTCGATCAACTCCGTGATCTTTTGTCTGGCTATGATGCCCTCCAGGCCTTCATTGATGACGCGGTTCTTGACCCTCCGGCGGAGGCCGGGAAAAACGGGTTGGTTGGTGAGCAGCTTATCCTCTCCACCGTGCATTCCTCCAAGGGCCTTGAGTGGCAGAAGGTGTTTGTCTTAAATCTTGTGGAGGGTAAATTCCCCTCAGGTCAGGCCCAGTTACCGGAGGAGCGGGAGGAGGAACGGCGCCTGCTCTATGTCGCCGCCACAAGGGCCAAGGAGCATCTATTTATGCTGGCCCCCCGGATGACCATGGGCCACGACCGGATGATGCAATCGTCCATCACCAGTGAGTTTATTGACGATGTGCCGTTGTCACTTCTTGATGGCGGGGTTGATTATGGGGCTTATGTGCCACCTGTACCTAAATTTGCAAAGCCTGTCGAAACGAAAATTACCGGGGCCGAAAAGAGTCTTGATGCCTTCACCACCGGTGCCACCGTCCAACATAATTTTTTTGGCATGGGCAAGGTGATTAAAGTTTTGCCTCCGAAGACAGTTGAGATATTTTTTAAACGCCATGGCCTTAAGAAACTGCATCTGGATTATGCGAAGCTTGAACTTGTTTGAATGGGGCGTCTTGGGCCTGGTTGCAAAGTCCGGTTTGAAAATCTAAGTGTATTAAGTCAGGATCTTTGTGCCCCTCCAGAAAGAGGCCCAAAAAATCTCTCGCAGGTAAGCCACGACTCCGAGTCCTTAACGGACATTGCTGAGTTTGAACTATAAAAGAACAGGGATTACAGTACAATAAAATGAACTACAAAGAAGCCTGGCAGTATCTTGATGATCTGCAATTTCATAAGATCAAGCTTGGTCTTGATTCCATGAACCGTTTTCTGGCCAAGGTGGGTAACCCCCATAAGACGCTCAGGTGCGTTCATGTGGGGGGAACCAACGGCAAGGGGTCGGTGTCAATGAACTTGCTCACCCTGCTTGATGGTGCAGGATACCGGGTGGGACTCTTTACCTCGCCCCATTTGAGTTCGGTGCGTGAGCGGTTCCGCATTGGTGCAAGTTATATTTCCGAAGAAAAATTTGCTGAATTTGCCAGTCGTATCCAGGCGGTGCTTGCGGGCGACCCCATTACCTATTTTGAATTTACCACCGCCCTTGCCATGCTGTGGTTTGCTGAGGAAGGGGTTGATTTGGCCATTTTTGAGGTGGGGCTTGGCGGGCGTCTCGATGCCACCAATGTGATTACGCCACTGGTTGCAGTGATTACCAATGTTTCCATGGATCATGAAGCGTATCTAGGGACAACCCTTGCTGAAGTTGCCGGGGAAAAGGCGGGTATCATCAAAAAGGATATTCCCCTGGTGACCGGTGTCTCTGCGGATGATAGTTTACAGGTGGTTGAAGCCAGGTGCCAGGAGCTTGCGGTTCCCATGTATCTTTTGGGCCGGGATTTTTCCTGTGTGGCTGAAGATAACGGCACATGGCAGTATCGAGGGCGGAGACGGTCGCTGGATCACCTGCAATGTGGCATGAAGGGTGCGTATCAGCAGGGAAACAGTGGTTTGGCTCTGGCCACCTTAGAGCTTCTGGAGCCCCACGGTTTTGTGGTGGGCGATGACGTGATTAGGGGTTCTCTGTCAGAGGTACATTGGCCCGGCCGTCTCGAATCCTTGGAAATTACAGGTGATGATGGGGTGGCGGTGAGGTATCTTCTTGACGGTGCCCATAATCCTGCCGGGATGGATAGCCTGCTGGCCAGTCTTGCTGAGTATGAGTATCATCGCCTGATCTGCGTGTGGGGCGCCATGGCGGATAAGGATATTGGCACCACCTTAAATACCGTTGCCCCCCGCTGTGATGTGCTGATCTTGACCAGACCTGATTCGGAGCGTTCGGCGCTACCGCTGGCGTTACAGGCAAAGCTTGACAGCAATTTCGCCGGTGAGGTGGTTGTGGAGGAGACGGTGGCGCAGGCCTTAATGAGGGCGCAAGGTATGGCCAGTTCGGCTGATCTTATTCTGGTTGCAGGTTCTCTTTATTTAGTTGGTGCCTGCCGACTGCAACTTGTGGGGGAACTTGTTGATGAAAGATAGTTTCTTTTTTGACGGAGTGGATGAGGTGGTGATTCGCCAAGAGCGTGATAAGGCCCGGAAGTTGCGGAAAAGCCAGTGGTGGAAGACCAAGCTGTCCACCGGAATATGCCATTACTGTGGCGAGAAATTCCCGGCCAAACAACTCACAATGGATCATCTCCTGCCGGTTACCAGGGGCGGGAGTTCGTCAAAGGGCAATATTGTCGCCTGCTGCCGGGGGTGTAATACCAAAAAACGCGACATGATGCCTGATGAGTTTTTGGAGAAGATGGAGAAGTGATCTGCCCCTTAATGAAGAAGTAGAAAAAAACATAACATCTGGAGCACCAAAGGTACGTAACAGAATTCAATGAGAGCCCCAACAGGCCGGGAACAACCTGCTATTGGTAAGTTGTATCGCCAAGATGAAATTTTAAAGCGAGTTTCTATTGAAACTAAAAAAACAATTGCAGAAATCCTGCATACAAAAGGATCTGTCCGGCAATTGACAATGGGTCTGTTATATAGATATGGTGGTCTTAAAAATAAAGAGATTGGTGCTTTAATGGGAGTTGATTACAGTACAGTGAGCCAAGGCCGAAAACGTCTACGAGAAAAACTCCTAAACTATGAGCCCCCAGATCAGCTACTGCCAAAGCTTAAGGCCGGATTGGCAAGGATAAATATTTGCCCCCCCCGAGATTATTAGTCTTGTTTTGCTTGTCCATAGACATGTTTTCGTGTTAGGTTTTGTTTTTTCTAGCAAGATATTAAGTGTAAGGAAAATATGCCTGAAAAGATGCTGAATATCAACTTATCAAGGAATTACTACCTGGTAATCAATGGTTGCACGGCTGGCTCAGAAATACCATTTTTGAGATAATCTTGTTCGCATTTTAATGCCGTTAGTGATTTTGTTTTGGGTTTTCGTACTGCATGCTATTGTTTCGGGGAAACATTGTTTTACAAGTGTGAACTGACTTTTTTGTTAGGGTGGTTACATCAAGTATGTGCCGCTCCCATAGCCCCTTGCCGAATCCCGTCCAACCCAGCACTCCAGGCGACC
>JAJRUT010000123.1 GCA_024277655.1 Deltaproteobacteria bacterium
CCTGAATAATGGTTCTTCAACCCTGTCTATCACTGATGGTTCAACTGTCAACGTTGCGGTGCAGTTGACCGGGGATCAGGTTGTGGAAGGGGATGAGAGTTATACGGTAACCATCAGCAATGCCAATGTGCTGGCCAGTACTGTTGGTGCCTCTATTAACAGTGCCGCGGATACAGGAAATGGTATCATTGAAAACGATGACATCCCTACTCTTACGGTCAACGATTCTTCCGTCTATGAAGGTCTGACAGGGTCTACTGATCCTGGTTTTGCTGTAACCACTGATCTGGCAGTTGCAGCAGATACAACGGTTTCATTTGATTGGGCCGTTAGTAATGGAACCACGGACAATGCCGATTTCGCTACCGGCCCGCCGGTAAGCGGTTCTCTTGTTTTTACAGGTGTGCCGGGAGGAAGTTCAGTGGTTGTGCCCCTGGCTATTGCCAGTGATAATGTTGATGAACCGGACGAAACCTATACCCTTACATTGAGCAATGGTGATATTACCAATACCACGACCGCCCCTGATGTTTCCGACACTGGAGCAGGAGAGATTAAAAACGATGACCATACTTTTGTCATCACCAAGACCGTTGAACCTGCCAGGGGAACCCTGTCCGGTGGCGGCCATTCAGCAGACGACACCTTTACCGTTGCTCGTGGCAGTGATATAACTTTTTTCATGACAGCCACTGATTCCTGTTATCATATTAAGGATTTTCAGGTAGATGGAACTCCTACAGGAGATTTAGCTTCCTATACTAATCAGCCTCCTGCTGATTATAATGATTATACCAGTGATTCTTATACGTTTACTTCGGTTGTGGCATCACATACGGTAAATCTGGATATAGCCATCAATACCTATACTGTTGAAACCAAACAGTATGGAACTAATGGAAGCATCAGTGCAACCGGTGAATACAACTGTGGCGCCACCCCAACCATTACTGCTACCGCCGCTACCGGTTATCATATCACCTGGTTCAAGGTGAATGGGGTTAAGCAGTCTGCTGCAAACGGACAAACCAGTTTTGATTACACCATCTCAGGTGGAGTGAGCCAAGACTATCTTATAGAAGTTGCCTTTACTGTTAAGGCTACCTTGACCCACGAGTCTCCGTTTGGGACTACAGAGGTTTCTGTTTATAATTCCGACCCGGATTCAGGTATCATTGACGGCACTGTACTTCTTCCTGATGAAAATGGTGTTGTCTATGTCGACTATGGTGCAGAGCTCTATGTTGAGACCGTTGGCGAGAGTCATACCGTCCAGGGACCGGATTATATAGCTTCTCCCACTGAGCAGCTTGATAATCGAAATCACGTCCATCATCTTTCAAAAATTACCGATAACGGTTCGATTGCTGCGGCATTTTGCGGGGCGGGATTCAGTGACCCTAATTATCGTTCAGACCCTGACTGCCGATATAGCATTGCTTCAATGACGGAAGACCATGAGCTGGAGGTTCTTTTTACCGGCTTTGTTGATGTATCTGCCCATGGCTATGGCGACATCCTGAGCCCTCCGGAATTGAATGTGAACGGAACAGCAGGTGGTTTTGCCGTCGGTTCTCTTGAATTCGAGGCGGGGGAAAACCGGACGTTGACTTTTGATCCTGCAGGTGGGTGGTTTGTGCAGTCGCTGCAATATAAAGAAACTCCGGAAGACAAAGCCGATGAAACCGGTTTGGTTAGTCTTTCCAGGTCATTATCTTTTGCAGTTCCTCAGGATCTGGACAGGGACCATGGAGTTTTGGTTAATTTTTCCATCAATTCCTTTACGGTCCAGGCAACGTCAACCTTTGAAGAATTGTTGTTTTATGATTTGGCACTGACGGACAGAATAGCCGTGGAAAATGATAATACTGAGTTTCAGGTCGACTACAATACAGACAAATCGTACTATGTACTGATCAATGATCCTGACTTTTCCGTTGTCGGGCTTGCCATTGACAGCACTTTTATCCCCATTAAGACTATCCGTAACTATGTTGCCGGTACGGAGACCAATCCGGAAAGTGATGTTTTTACTTTTGCCATTTCCACAGTTGGCGGTAACGAGATCCTTGAGCTTACTTTTAAGAATGTAAAGGTCAGCCATCACCTGGAAGTGCGCGATTACGATAACGTTATTATTGCCGATGTGCCTCTTGATGCTCAGGCCAATCCAAATCCACCGGCCCTGATGTTCGTCACCGATGACTCGGGAAGTATGGACTGGGAATTTATGGTTCAGGGCGCTGCCGGCGGGAGATATAATGGTAATATGGAATATATCTGGTCTACGGCTGTGGTGCCGGACAGCGTCAGAGCCTATGGTCACACTGAAAGCAATGGGGATAATCTATTTGATAATAATCGCTATGATGAATGGGAATCCCAGTGGTCCGGGCATAACCGTATGTACTACAATCCGGCGGTAACCTTTACGCCCTGGCCTGATTTTAAGGGAACGGTTGCGGACTGGTATGACCTTGATGGTGATGGGAATACCAGCGAAGAAATAGGCTCGCAATTGCCAAGCTCCGATGTGACTGGTGATAATCTGGCTCATGCCAACATTTATCGGCCAAGGCATCACCCTGCCTTGAATGTTGATTGTACTGAAGCCCTTGCTCTGGCGGTCCTGAGAAGAACTGAGGGAACTCCTCGAACTATGGCGGAAATTACAGCAGTGCGTACCGCCTGTACCAACGCCCAAACCTTTGATATGGACGGAGAATTCATCTCCCTTAGCGGTGGTGCCGGTAATGTAGAGCTACAGGACTCACAGGATACTTCAAGAACGGGAGACTGGACACGTTATGGAAATGATAAATGTAACGAGGGGGATTACCGCTACAATAGTGGCACTGGAACGGCCATTTATTCCTACACGCCCACTGCAACAGCTGCTCATACCCTTGAGGTCAGCTGGAGGAGTTATAATACCCGCTCAACAAGTGTGCCCTATCACATTCAATGTGCTACCTGTTCTCCCTCAATTGATGTGACGTACAATGTGAATCAACAGCAGGATGGTTTCTATGTTGACGGCATGATCACGTTGGACAATAATCTAGCCTTTGAAGCGGGTAAGCCGATAACCGTTACCATAGGTCCTGCTCCCGGTGGCAGTCAGTCCATTGATGCCATTAGGCTGACCTGGACATCCGCAACTTTGGATGCCATCATCAATGCCCATTATTATACTTTTGACGATGTTAATAACGATGAACAGCGTGATGCGACTGAAGATATCTGGCTGGTTAATCTGACCGACCCCATAACCTATTCCAGGGTAAAGGATCCTGCACTTGAGATTAGTGCTGCAAATCTTGCTGCTCCTTTGCTTGGTACTGATCCGGCCCTGCCCTCTACCTTGGTGACCTATGCCGATCCAACTGATCCGGATGCATTTGTCATTGAGCGGCAGAATTTTGCCGACTGGTACTCAGGATACCGTACCAGGCAACGGGCAGCCACCGCCGCCCAGGCCCTTGCCATCGAGCGGATGTCCAATGTAGAAGTGGGAATCCAAACCATTAATCATACTGATTACTGGAGCAACAGTAAACATAGATATATCTCAACATACGGTATCTCCCAGTCAGCCCTGCCGGTCAGGGTATGGGGAAAGCGTGATAAATCAAAATATCTCCTCTATCTGCTCTATTCCTTCCGTCAGGGTGCTTACGGTACCCCACTGGTCCAGGGGCATAGAGATGTTGCCCGGTATTTTGATGCTACCGACGGCCTGGATGGTGAGGTCCGGGACTCCATGCTTCAGAGCGGCTTGACCAAGAGTGCCTATACCTGTGGCGATGGAGCTGAACCGGGAGATTCTGATGATTTCCTGTCACCCTTTGCCAAGGATCCCGGAGATTCCTGCCAAGAAAAGAATGGCGATCGCTGTAAGATTGCTATTGCAGTCCTGCTCACTGATGGATACTGGAACAGTAATACGACAGGCGGGGAGATTGCATTGCCAGATGATTATGATCATTTGAGAGCAACCTACGCCAGCACTTTGGCCGGGTACGCCTATGACTACAGATTCATGAAAGATCTGATGGATGATGACGATGGTGATCAGCAATATATGATCACCTACGGTGTCGCCTTTGGCCTCAGCGGTTCTCTGCCCTATGATGAGAACTATGTATGTACTGTTCTAGATGATAGGGATTGTCCAGCGGTCTGGCCCAAGCCAAGCAGTGGTAGCAATACCACCATTGATGACCTCTGGCATGCCTCCGTGAATGGTGAGGGACGGTATCTTAATGCGGACAGCCCTGCAGCGCTGGTCAAAGCTCTGGGCAGCATTGTCAGTGATATCGAAGGGAAGCAAGGGTCCAGTGTCTCGCTTGCCGTTAACGGCGATGAGCTCTATGAATCCATAAATGACGAGATTAGGTTGTATCAGGCAAGCTGGAGTACCGGTGATTCGAACGCAAGTCCTCCCCGGTCGCCATGGACAGGTGATCTTGCCTCGTATGATCCCACCAGTTGTACAGTGAACGCTGATGGTACCTTGAACCTGGACAGCTGTAAAAAATGGTCGGCATATGACCTGTTGGCTGCTCGGACTACACCACGCGTTATTGCCACCAATAATCCCTGGAAGGCTAACTTTTCAGCTCCGTTTACTGCCGGTGGCGGTGTACCGTTCCGTTTCGGTTCCCTGGACCCAACTCAGCAGGCCAGACTCTTTCCCTATTTTGCTCATGATGTTGATGACCCAACCGACTCTTCCGACGTTCCTGCGCAGCATGTCGTCAATCTTCTTCGTGGTGACCAGGCGTTGCATAGCGATGTAATTGCAAAATTACGTGATGTGCCGGCTCTTGGTGATATTGTTAATTCCCAGGGACGATTCCAGCGTTATGGAATTGATGACGCAGATGGAAACTCACCGGGAGATGCCGGCTGGAATCCAACGTATACCGGAGTAATTTATATCGGAGCAAATGACGGTATGCTCCACGCCTTTTCTGCTGAAGATATGGATAAGGGTGGCGGTCAAGAACTTTTTGCCTATGTCCCCAGTCAGGTTTATCGAAATCTGCGGGAATTGGCGGACCCTGACTATAAGGATAGCAACCATAAAATGTTTGTTGATGCTACTCCCTACACAAAAACAATTACTTTGGCGGACGGCAGTGAAAAAACTATTCTGGTTGGCGGACTTGGTAAAGGTGGTAAGGGGTATTATGCTCTGGATGTCACCACGCCCTTTTTAAATACGGAGGCAAATGCCGGAGATTGGGTACTTTGGGAATACCCTCCTGTTCCAGATAAACTGGTCGTCAACCGAACCGTTACCTTTACCGCCGACAGGATACTCTTTGGCTCTAATCCGTTGACAGCCGGTGAAATTGCAGATTTTTATAAATACACTCATTTTGAAATTGTTGGCGCCAACAACGTTTCGGGAACGTTGTCCACGACCAATGACGGCTTTTATGCAATTGATGATGCTGATGGTGACGGCATTCTTGATGGTGTTGCGCTAGATGGGAGTTACATCCAGATCCCCAAAGCGGATTTTGACACCATGTCTAACGTGTCGGTGACCATTCTCGGTTCCACCTCAGATCCTGATATGGGTTACTCTTTTAGCAAACCCATCATCGTTGAAACCAATGACAGCAATATTGGCGCGAATGGCTGGGTTGTGATTTTCGGGAATGGTTACGGCAGTGAGAGAGGAGATTCCGTACTCTATATCCTCAATCCGCTGACCGGTGAAGAAATTGATATTGCCGGCACAAAAATAGGTAAAATCTATACCACTCCGCTCGGTGTACATGGTGGTGGGTTCAGTGGTATGAGCACGCCGAAGGTGATTGATATAAATAATGACCTGAAGGTCGATTATGTCTATGCCGGTGATCTGCAGGGTAACATGTGGAAGTTTGATCTGACTGCCGGCAGCCCTGCGGCTATTGCTAATGATCCCACCGCTGATCAAGCCGACGACTGGCAGGTCGCCTTCTGTGATGGTTCTGCTGATAAGGATAAATCGGATTGTTCGCGAACGGACAGCAATGTGATCCCGCAACCATTATTTAAAACAAATCTCAAGCAACCGATAACCAGTGCGCCTGACATTATGCGTCATGAGAGTGGAAAGGGATATATGGTTATATTCGGTACAGGAAAGTATCTGGGATGGCTGGATCTTATCACTACAGATACTCAATCGTTGTATGGGATCTGGGATTGGGCACCTGATGCATTTGATCAGGGGTATCACGGCGCAAGGTCTGATACGGTATATATCGATACAAGCGTGACGCCCAATGTCACCCACAACTATGTACGTCTCACCAATTATCCGCAAAATGATGGTCTTGGGGCACCACTTCATACCTTGTTGCAGCAATATATCGTGGCTGAAGGGTATTTAAGTGAGGATGTTGATAATGATGGTATTCTTGATCCCAGCGAAGACATTAACAATAATGGAGTCCTTGATCCAGGCGAGGATCTGGATGGAGATGGTGCCCTTGATCTTGGGGAGGATATTGATGGAGATGGTGTTATTGATGAGTTCGGTTATTTCAGAATTCCAACTGCTTACGAAGGAGACTGGCGAACCGTTTCCAATGACCAACTTGGCACAGTCGCATATCCTGATTATGTGCAGTTGAATGGTCCTGCGGATATGCAGGTGCCTCTTGCTCATCTTGGTTGGGTATTTGATTTGCCTGGCAGGTTGACTAAAGGTACCGGGAGAGATTTGAACCACGTTGACACGGGCAGAACTTACAATGTCGACCCTACCTTAGAGCATACAGCAGAAAATTATGAGCTGGGAGAACGCCAGGTTAACGATACTATTATCCGTGATGGTAAGGCGATTATGATTACCTTTGGCATCGGCAAAGATAAGTGTGGCGCTTCCGCCTACTCCTTCCTGAATGAACGGAATGTGAATTCCGGTGGGATGCTGTTTAAACCAAATTATGACGTAAATCAAGATGGTATTTTAAACTGGGAAGATGTTGTGACCATTAACCCGGAAGGAGGGACTTCCTATGCTGGTATTGCAACGGATGGAATGTATGAAGGCAGGTTGTTCAACCCTGTTATCCTGCGAGATCCTCCTCCACCTAAAGGCAAGCCCACTGAACAGAAGTTCATGAGCGGATCTGTTCTGGGGCAGGGGCTGAGTGGCGCCAAGATTGAAAAAACATCAGAGTCGGCAGAGCGGATTGGGGTCTATTATTGGCAACAGGTGGAGTAGGCTTGAAGGCAGGGTAAGCGATCATGGCCGCTAATGAAATATGTCGGCCATGATGTGTCACCTCAACAGGCCTTTAGCAGTGATTCTGCTAATAATTTTGCTGGGATGTAGCAGGCTTTCCACCGGAAGATGATATTTGGAAAGATTACCATGCTATGCACTATTAATTTATTTTTTATTTTGTTGTGTGATAGCTAATATATGTTCTGGAAAGGTTTGATTGAATACTGAAAAAACGGCAATTTAGCTATTTCCTGTTCCGGGTAAAAGGAGTTTGAGATGGAAAGAATCAGTATGAAAGAAGTACTTATAAAGGTTTTATGTTGTGGCTTTGTTCTTACCTGCTGCCTATGCGGGACAACTCTTATGGCCGCTGAAGGATTGCTACAGCGGCAATCTGCGAACTCTCTGGAATCCGGTAGGATTTTTTATGTCGGCGATGAGACCATTACCATCGAAGACCAGGGGTATGCTATTACAACTACAACTCATTATCGGACCAGAGGAGGCGGGGTAACAACTAAGGGGTACTTCCGTGTAGGAGATAAAGTGGAGTTTCTCTATAACCCCGTTGACATGACAATTGTAGAATTGCGCATAAAGGAAGCGGCTAGTGGCAAGGTGTCTGGAAAAGAAAAAAAAAGAGAGGAGGGAGTATTACGGTTTAGGAATGGAGTTTGGACTAATTGATTTTTCCAGACGTAAATTTCAGTGATTGCCAGCGGATGAAAGGTGTCATGGTAAACCTCAAAAACAAGTTATATTATATTTTCTTATAGTTCCGTGTGAAGCTATAATTTTGGATATGCAGGATACTTTTTGTGTGGTTCATCGGAGAGATATGTCTTTTCTTGTTATTATCCCCTCCCGTTTGTTCCAAAAACGGCTTCCGTGGGGGCGTTCCTGTTTCGTATTAAATCGACTGAAAACCGTATTCAGTAAAATAGATAAGGTTTTTTTCTTGACATTCCATGGCACGGGTCTATATATAACTGTGTTATTCTGAATACCGATTCAGTGTA
>JAJRUT010000124.1 GCA_024277655.1 Deltaproteobacteria bacterium
AAGGCACGGCTGGCCTATTCCACCGTGAGTCAACTGTCCTACATCATCCTTGGTGTCTGTTTGCTGACACCCCACGGCATGGAGGGTGGTTTGGTGCATATTGCCAACCACGCCTTTTCCAAAATCACCCTGTTCTTCTGTGCCGGTGCCATCTACATTGCCACCCATAAAAAATACATCTCCCAGATGAGTGGTCTGGGCCGCAAGATGCCGTGGACCTTCGGGGCCTTTGCCATCGCTTCACTCAGTATGATTGGTGCGCCACCGGTTGCCGGTTTTGTTACCAAGTGGTGGCTCCTTGTCGGCACCATGGAGGCCGGAGCCATAGAACCCATGTCCTTTGGTATTATTCTGATCCTGCTGGCCTCAACCCTGCTGAATGTGGCGTATTTTGCCCCCATTACCATTAAGGCATTTTTCGGCAAGGAACCTGTTGATGAGCCACATGAAGGTGTTAAAGAGGCTCCGCTCTCCATGCTCATTCCACTTTGTATCACGTGTTTAATTTCAGTTTATATAGGATTTCAACCTCAGTTCTTCATGGATCTCGTAGTGAAGGTGGTGACAGGATGATAGTCTCAATTATCGATTATCTTAGGGATAGACTCAAATACGTTATTCGTATCTGCTATGTATTCCTTGCATTTACGGCAATAATTGGCTCGCTGATTACCTGGGGTAATCATCATGCTCATACCCAGCTTGAGCAATATCCATTTTTTTGGTCGGCGTTTGGTTTTTTCTCCTGCACGATCATTATCGTCGTATCCAAGTGGTTTGGCCACTCCGGTGTTATGGTGAAGGAGGAGTTTTACGATGAGTGATCTATGGTTCCACCCCTCGGTTATTTTGATTATAGGGGCATTACTCGTACCATTCATGCAGAATCCGCTTGTCCGTCGGCCGTTTCTTATGGCTGTACCTATCCTGACTTTTTTGCAGGTGATGAATGTCAATGCCGATCCTGGTACCTTCGGGGTTGTGAATTGGATGGACTGGTATCTCACCTTTGGCCGGGTTGATCAACTGTCCATTATCTTCAGTTTCATCATGGCGCTCATGGCCTGTGTTGGAACTATGTACGGCTTGCATAATAAGAACCCCTACGAGCATATGGCCGCCTGGCTCTATGTTGCCGGTTCCCTCGGGGCGATTTACTGTGGTGATTACATCGTTCTCTTCCTGTTTTGGGAGCTGATGGCCTTTTCCTCAGTATTTCTCATCTGGTTTAGAAAGGGCAAAAAATCCAAGGCCGTTGGTTACCGGTATCTTCTGGTGCATACCGCTGGTGGCTTGTTTCTCCTGGCTGGATTTGTTCTGCGCTATCAGGCCACAGGTGGAGATTATGGTTTCGGTCAGCTCGATGTAGACCATCCGACCCTGTATATTTATCTTATTGCTATTGGTATTATCCTTAATGCAGCGGTACCGCCGTTTCATTCATGGTTGCCTGATGCCTACGGTGAAGCGACCGTCACAGGCTCTGTCTTTATGTGCGCCTTTACGACAAAAACTGCCATATATGCCATGGCTCGTTCCCTGGCTGGCTTTGATATTCTGATACCCATGGGTGTCTGTATGGCCCTGTATGGTGTTGTCTACGCCGTTTTGGAGAATGATTGTCGTAGGCTCTTGGCCTGGCATATTATATCCCAGGTCGGTTACATGGTTACCGGTGTCGGCATCGGTACTGCCATGGCGATCAACGGTACCTGTGCCCATGCCTTTGCCCATATCCTTTATAAGGGCCTTCTGTTTATGGGAACCGGCTCTGTCCTGTATATGACCGGTAAATCCAAGTTCTCCGAACTTGGTGGTCTGTACAAGAAGATGCCACTGACCTTTATATTCACCATGATAGGTGGTCTGTCGATCTCGGCCTGGCCCTTTTTCTCGGGCTTTGTGTCAAAATCCATTATTATTGCGGCGGCGGCAAACTCCCATATCATGTGGGCAAGTTTTCTCCTGACCCTGGCCTCTGCCGGTACATTCCTGCATACGGGCCTCAAGGTTCCTTACTATATCTGGTTTGGTAAGAACAACTGTTCCAAGGAGACCTGGGAGAAGGCCGCTGATCCACCACTCAATATGCTTCTTGCCATGGGTGTTGCCTCTGTCCTCTGTTTTGTTATTGGTTCGTATTTGCCGTTCTTGTACGACATGTTGCCATACCAATGGGACGGCTATAATCCATACACACCATATCATCTGTCAGAAACCTTGCAGATTCTGTCCTTTACTGCCCTCGGCTTCTTCCTGTTGCTGAAGATGTTGACACCTGAGGCCAAGATTTCGATTGACCTTGATTACTTCTACCGCATGGGTGGCCGGGGATTCCTCTGGTTTGACAAGAAGGTGGTTGAGCCGGTTGATAATGGGGTGGCATTAATCTGGACCTACTGCGGAATCTATCCACTGATGACCATCTCCAAGTTCTGGTCATGGTTTGACTGGCACGCTATCGATGGTGTGGTTGATGGTGTGGCCCGGACGGTGCGTGGACTTGGTGGTCAGGTTCGGAAGGTTCAATCGGGTCAGATACAGACAAATATTTATTTTGCGGCAACGGCAATGGCTGTGGTGGTTATCGCCTACGTCTTTGCCTAAAAGCAGTTGTCAGTCTGTGGTTTACGGTCGACTGTAAACCTGAAGTAACATGGATAATGAGAGACCAAGTCTCTCGGATTAACAGATCTGTTTTCTATAGATAAGGGGTTGTAAGGAATGGAATTCATAGAATATAGCGGGCATTTACTCAGCTGGCTGATCTTCATACCTTTAATCGGCGCTGGAATTATGTTCATCGTGCCGGGTGAAGAAAACCAGCGACGCTGGGCTTTAGTAGTGACCATGGCCAATGCCTTGTTATCCTTGAAGTTGTGGGCAGATTTTGACTCTGGCACAGCGGCGTTGCAGTTCTACGAGCGCACAAGCTGGGTGAAATCCCTGAATATCGAATATGCCCTGGGTATTGATGGGATAAGTCTTCTTCTGGTGATGCTGACCACCTTTATCATGCCACTCTGTGTGCTTGGTTCCTGGACGTACATCTCCAAGCGCGTCAAAGAGTTTATGATCTGTTTACTTATCATGGAATGCGCCATGATTGGTGTGTTTTGTGCACTTGACTTTGTCCTCTTTTATGTCCTGTGGGAAATGATGCTGATGCCCATGTATCTTCTGATCGGTATCTGGGGTGGGCCTCGTAAGAAGTACGCATCTATCAAGTTCTTCCTCTACACCCTGGCTGGCTCTGTAATGCTGCTTGTGGCCATTATTGCCCTGTATCTGCAAAACGGTCATAGCTTTTATATTCCCGATATGATGAATCAGGACTACTCCCTGGCCTTTCAGATCTGGGTCTTTCTGGCCTTCTTTCTGGCCTTTGCCATCAAGGTTCCCATGTTTCCTTTTCATACATGGTTACCCGCTGCCCACGTTGAAGCTCCCGGTGCTGGTTCGGTTCTGTTGGCCTCGGTACTGCTTAAAATGGGAACCTATGGCTTTCTGCGTTTCTGTATACCCATCACCCCTCTGGCGACAAGCTATCTTGGGACCTATGTCCTCTGGTTGGCGGTTGCCGGTATTCTTTACGGTGGTTTTACCGCCCTTGCCCAGTCCGACATGAAGAAGCTGATTGCCTACTCCTCGGTTGGGCATATGGGTTTTGTTGTCCTTGGCATCTTTTGTTTCAACACATCAGGGGTTGAAGGGGCGATCATTCAGATGGTCAATCATGGTGTGACCACTGGGGCCCTGTTTCTGATGATCGGTATGATTTATGAGCGAACCCACAGTCGTGAGATTGACGATCACCAGGGACTGGCCTACAGCGTGCCGATATTTGTAACCTTTCTGACTATATTTTCCCTGTCATCTCTAGGTTTTCCGGCAACAAACTCCTTTATTGGCGAGTTTTTGATTCTTGTTGGGGCCTTTGAATTTAATAAAATTGTTGCCGGGGTGGCAATTATTGGTGCAGTGCTGGCCGCAGCCTATATGCTTCGTCTCCTGCAATATGTACTCTTCAAAGGTGAAGGGCGTAATGATATCGCTGATCTGAATTTCAGGGAAACGGTAACCTTGCTGCCTCTCCTGATCTTTGTCTTTTGGATCGGCCTGTCACCAGAGACTTTTATGCACGTTATGCATGTTTCGGTACAAAACCTGCTCGACCAGTATCATAACGTGCAAACTGTAGCGTCACTGGCTCTGCATTAACAGGCTTGAGTCTTTAATAGATACAAGATGTCCCCTTGGGGCTGTAATCTAACCCGCTAAAGCGGAAATTGAGGATTGGCTAAGGGCCTTGAAGTTAGGCGTAATATTACAATTTCATAAGGCTTTTTCCAGTTGCTTGTTTTTTATGACGCCTTTTCGACAGTAAGGCACTAAACTAGGGAATTAATATGTTGTTTTTACCAGAATTGTTCCTCCTTGGCGGATCCTTGGCATTGTTCTTCATTACCCTGGGTAATGAAAGAGGAACACTTGCTAAAAATGTAACCATTGCCATCGGTCTTGGTGTGGCAGTGCTCTGTTACGCCTCCATTGATAAGCAGGGAACCATGTTCTTCGCTGCCTACAAGATCGATTATTTCTCCCAGTTTTTCAAAATTATTATTAGTCTTGGCCTTGTAGCCGTGGTGATTTTGACCTCTGATATGAAGGGGATCAATAGTAAGGTTAGGCCCGAATATTACCTATTTATGACCCTGTCCTGTTTAGGTCTTGTCTTTCTCGTTTCAGCCAATGAGCTGATTACCCTGTTTATCGCCCTTGAGCTTTCCTCGTATGCCCTGTATCTCCTGGTACCCATGCGTGATGATACCACCGGGGAGCGGATGCAGATGGAGGCTGGCATCAAATACGTTATGTTCGGTGTTCTGTCCACTGGTTGTATGCTGTTTGGGATGTCCTATGTGTACGGGTTGACTGGCACTACCAACCTGCCCGAAGTGATTACGACCTATCATGCCCTGTCCGGCAATCCTATTGTCTACCTGTCAGTACTCCTGATTCTGGTTGGTTTCTTTTACAAACTTGCCATCTTCCCCTTTCACTTTTGGGTACCGGATGTGTATGAAGGAGCAGCAAATCCTACCACGGCCTTTATTGCCACTGTGCCAAAGGTTGCTGCCGTTGCTGTTATGGTGAAGATTGTCCTCCTTGCGAGTCCCCAGGGGGCAGACTGGCTGGTTCTGATGTTTACCACCGCCGCTATTGCCTCCATGTTTTATGGTAACCTCTCAGCCCTTGTGCAGACCGATATTAAACGGATGCTTGGTTTCTCCGGCATTGCCCATGCCGGATTCATCCTTGTGGGTATGCTGACTCTGGATGAACTTGGCTTTGCCAGGGCCATGTATTATATCATTGGTTATCTGCTGATGAACCTTGCCTGTTTTCTGGTTATTTGTGCCGTATCCCAGAAGGGCGAGAATGTCAGTCGTGATGACCTGAAAGGGCTGTATAAACGTGCGCCGTTTCTGGCCCTAGTGCTTCTGGTTGGCATGTTTGCCATGGCGGGTATCCCACCCTTTGTGGGTTTTGCCGGAAAGTTTATGCTCCTTGTTGGGGCCTTGAATGCGGGTCATCTTGTTCTGGTTATTCTGGCAGCCTTGAATACGGCCATTGCCATTTACTATTATCTCTCTGTTGTGAGGGTAGCCTTCACCTCTGACCCCGGTGATCGTCCTGATGTTGAGGTGACAGGTTCGATGCTGAGCCTAGGCGTTGTGCTGATGGTTCTTATCGTCTACATGGGGGTTGCGCCTGATACCATGGTGTCCATTGCCCAAAAAGCTGTGCAGGCTATCATGTAAGTTTCCTGAAATCGATACGTTTACTAAAAAAGCCTTTGATCGTTTGCTCAAAGGCTTTTTTTTGTTGGAGTGCTTTTTAAAGGCCTAATGAAAAGGAATGTTGACAAGTTTGGGGGAAATATATTAAAGAGTTGCAGTGGTTTTATTTTAGATCACTGAGGAGGGGTAAGTTTACTGTCTCTCCTCGTCTTATTTTGAGTTGGAATTGTTTAAGTGGGCGCTGCCCGCTTTTTTTATGCCAAAACCTGGGAAAGGTTTTGGTTATGTTGGTGTAATTGCAACATTTTTTTAAATTGCCATAGGTGTTAAGCTAAAGGCGAGATCAGATTGATTTATGGCTGAGACTATTGTTGAAAAACTGACCCTGCTCGTTGGACCCATTGTTGAGGATTTACATCTTGAACTGGTTGAGTTGCTGTACCGCAAGGAGCAGCATGGCTGGGTTATCCGCATTATTATTTATGCGGAAGGTGGAATTACCCTTGAACATTGCCAAAGCGTGAGTCGAGAGGTGAGCTATCTTCTTGATGTGGAAGATTTTATCGACAAAAAGTACCATTTGGAAGTTACATCCCCAGGCCTTGATCGGCCTTTGACGACTCCGCGGGATTTTGAACGAAATGTGGGTAAAAAAATTAAGGTTACCCTGGTCGATGGTGATGAAGTGATATCGGTCAGTGGCACCATAGTAAAAGTAGATGGTGAAGATATAGCTGTCCGCACCGAGAGTGAGGAGATTGAGTTTCACTGTACGGAAGTAAAGAAGGCTAAACTCACGGTTGATTTTAGTAAATCTTCAACCTCGCGATGACGTAGCAACCGGTTGGATGAGTGTTTTGACAGTTGCCCCCTTGGCAACAGAGTTTGAATCGACCTGTTTCTTGTTACAGTTTATTCCTGTAAGGCGTTAAACGAATAAAATTATTTGAGGCTCCGGATAATGGAGTAATGGGAAAATAGATGCTGACAGATCTTAAAAAAATTATAGACCAGATAAGCCGTGACAAGGGCTTTGATCGGGAAATTCTTGTTGAGGCCTTAGAGTCTGCTGTTCTTACTGCGGCGCACAAGAAGTTTGGCATGCGTCGTGATCTTGACGTCAGGTTCAATGAGGAACTTGGTGAGATAGAGTTGTTTCAGTTTCGCGTCGTTGTTGAAGAGGTGCTTGACGAGCAGACTGAAGTTTCCTGGGTTGAGGCGAAGAGACTTGACTCCGACGTGGAGCTTGGCGATGAACTTGGCTCCAAAATGGACGATGTTGCTGATCTTGGCCGGGTTGCCGCACAGTCTGCTAAGCAGGTGATTATTCAGAAGATGAAGGATGCCGAAAAAGACGTTATTTTCGGGATGTATAAGGATCGTGAGGGTGAGATTGTTAATGGCATTGTTCAGCGCTTTGATCGGGGCAATATTGTTGTCAACCTTGGTCGGACGGATGCCCTCTTGCCAAAAAGGGAAATGATGCCAAGGCGGTCCTACCGTCAGGGTGATCGTATACGGGCCATGCTTAAAGAGGTTCGGGAGAATGCCCGGGATCATCAACTTATCCTGACCCGTACGTCTAGTGATTTTCTGGTAAAGCTTTTTGCTCTGGAAGTGACCGAGATTGGCGAAGGTATCGTCAACATTATCAATTGTGTCCGTGAGCCCGGTGCCCGTGCCAAGATCGCCGTTGTCTCCAACGAGACTGATGTCGATCCGGTAGGTGCCTGTGTTGGCATGAAGGGATCTCGCGTTCAGAACGTTGTTCAGGAACTGCAGGGCGAAAAAATTGATATTGTTCCCTGGTCTCCGGATCCGGCAAAGTTTGTTGCCAATGCCCTGTCTCCAGCCCAGGTCTCCATGGTTCTTGTTGACGAGGATAACAAATCTCTCCTGGTGGTTGTGCCCGATGATCAACTGTCCTTGGCTATTGGTCGTGGTGGGCAGAATGTTCGGTTGGCGTCCATGCTTCTTAACTGGCGTATTGATGTTAAGAGTGAAGAGCGTTACGCCAAGCACTCCCTGCCGGGGTTTGAGTCGTTGAAGATGGTGCCGGGCTTGAAGGATCGTGATGCTGACAAATTGTTCGATGGTGGAATTGACCATCTGGACAAGTTGCAGGCTGCGGAGAATGAGACTGTTGCGGAACTTCTTGGCTGGGATCTGGAACAGGTTGCAGCCTTTATGGAGCTTGCAAAAGTAGCGGAGTATCTTCCCGAGTCTGAGGAGTCCGATGATGATACTGAGGCACCTATAGATGAGCCTGGTGCAGAGCCGGTTGCCGACGGCTCTGCTGACTTGTCTGCCGCAAACCAGGATGATGAAGCTCCCGTTGGCGAAGAAGAGTAAAATTAAATTTCCAAAGGGGCCAATTCGGACATGTGTCGTTTGTAACGATAGGCGTCCGAAGAGTGATTTGGTTCGTTTGGGGTTGGTGGATGGGTGTATCTGTCCCCAGCAGAAAGGGGATGGGCGCGGGGTGTATCTTTGCCCTGGCCATTCTCAAGCAAAGATCAATAAAAAACGGAAAAGAATATCGCATTTGCTACGTTGCAAAGGTGATTATGAAATTTCCCTGTCGAGTGGTAGCGGAGTTTAGAAATGAGAAAGATCAGAGTATACGAGTTGGCTAAAGAAGCCGGGCTGGATAGCAAGGAATTGACCGCCAAACTCATTGACCTTGGCTTTAATATTAAGGCCTATAATTCCACACTTGATGAAGAGACAGCTGAGAAGGTTCGGGCTGAACTTGGCTTCAATAAGACAGAGGTTAAGGAGACTAGGACTCAGTCAAAAGCTGGGACGACGATCATCCGTCGCCGGGCCAAAACAGTGGCTGTTGTGGAACCAGTTCCACAAGAAACTCCCGTTGTGGTTGAAGAAGTAAACGAGACTGTTGCCGCCTCGGATCCTGAGGTTGTGTCTGCTGAGACTCCTGCCAGTGAAGAGGTTGTTCCGTCTGAGGTCACGGCCACAGATGCTGTGGTTGTGGATGAGCCTGTTGCCGAAAAGGTCGATGCTGATAAACAACCAGGGACTGATACTCCGGTTGCCGTGGAGACCAGCGAGCCTGAGTCCCCTGGTAAAGATCAGGAAACAGCCAAGCCCAAGCCCAAGCCCAAGCCCCAGCCCCAGGGCAAGTATGCTCGGATCATTGGCCAGACAACAGTGCCAATCCCAGCTCAGGATCAGACTCTCCGCCGGCCTAAAAAGCCTTATAAGAAGAAACCTGCCACTGGTGGCAGACCCGGAGCAGGCCCTGCCGCTGGCGGCCCCGCTCCCGGAGCCCCCACTGAGGCCAAGAAGGGTAAGAAGGGTAAGCGTATCGTGCGTTTTGATACGAGCCAGCCCCAACGTGGTGGCAAGGGACGTAAGAAGCAGGGTGGGGATATTGATGCTCGTGATGCCGCCATGCTTGGGGGACGGATGTCTTCCAAGGTCAGGGTTGGTCGTGGGCCGCGTTCCCGCAGGAAAAAGCAGCGTTATGCCGAAGCAGTGGAGCCATCAACCATCGAGATGAAGGCCTCAAAGCGTAAGGTTATCGTTGGTGAATTTATTTCCGTCGGTGATCTTGCCCATGCCATGTCTGTAAAAGCAGGTGAACTCATTGGTAAGCTCATGGGAATGGGAGTGATGGCCACACTGAATCAGTCCATTGATTTTGATACTGCCACACTTATTGCCACAGAGTTTGGTTATGAAGTAGATGTGATGCAGACCGAAGAACTTTCCATTGTCAGTCTTCAGGAAGAAGAGACCGGTGGTGAGCAGATGCCTCGGCCACCGGTAGTGACCGTTATGGGCCATGTTGATCATGGTAAAACCTCAATCCTTGATGCTATTCGTGATACGGATGTGGCTGAAGGTGAGGCGGGTGGTATTACCCAGCATATCGGTGCCCATTATGTTCGTTCTCCCCAGGGCGATCTGGTCTTTCTTGATACGCCGGGTCACGCGGCCTTTACCGAGATGCGCTCCCGGGGTGCCCAGATTACCGATGTTGTTGTGTTGGTTGTGGCCGCCGATGATGGTGTTATGGATCAGACCCGTGAGGCGATTAACCACGCTAAGGCTGCTGAAGTGCCGATCATTGTCGCGGTCAATAAAATTGACAAGGACAATGCCGATGCCATGCGGGTAATGAGTGAACTTGCCGAGTATGAACTGGTCCCGGAAGAGTGGGGTGGTGATACAATTTTTGTTAAGACCTCTGCGAAAAATAAGGAAGGCATTGATGATCTTGTTGAGAACATCCTTCTCCAGACAGAAATTCTTGAACTGAAAGCCGATCCGAATCGTAAGGCGTATGGTCGTGTGGTTGAGGCCCAGCTCCATAAGGGGCGTGGTGCCATGGCAACTGTACTTATCCAGCAGGGTACTGTTCGGGTGGGTGAAAATTTTGTGATCGGTAATTTCTCCGGTCGTGTCCGTTCTCTACGTGACGATAAGGGCAAGACCCTCAGCGAAGCTGGCCCGGCAACACCTGTTGAAATTCAAGGCTTGTCCGGTGTGCCCATGGCCGGTGATGAATTTCTCGTTGTCAATGACGAGAAAATGGCCAAATCTGTAGCCCAGGAGCGTCAGGCAAAACGTCGTGAGATTGAGCTTGCCTCCGGCACCAAGATCTCGCTGGATAATCTTTTTGAGAAACTCCAGGAAGGCGAGATGAAGGAAATTCGTATCCTCCTTCGCTCAGATGTGCAGGGGACCCTTGAGGCGTTTGGTGCAGCGGTTGAAAAGCTTGCTACTGAGGCCATAAAGGTGAAGATTCTCCATACCGGCACCGGTACTATCACGGAGTCAGATGTACTACTTGCCGCTGCCTCTGATGCGCTTATCATCGGTTTTAATGTCCGACCATCACCAAAGGTTGTTGAGGCTGCCGATCGTGAAAATGTCGATTTGCGCACCTACGATGTTATCTATCATGCCCTGGAAGATATTGAGCAGGCCATGGCCGGTCTGCTAGATCCTGTCTTTGTTGAAGAGGTGATCGGTAGTGCCGAGGTACGTGAGACATTCACCGTACCTAAGGCTGGAACCATTGCTGGAACCATGGTGACCGATGGTCGTATTGAACGCAATGCCGGTGTTCGGTTGGTGCGTGATGGGGTGGTGGTTTACACTGGAACCATCTCTTCACTGCGGCGCTTCAAGGATGATGTTAAAGAGGTTCAAAATGGCTACGAATGTGGTATTGGTCTTGAAAACTATAATGACATCAAGAACGGTGATCTTATTGAAGCGTATATCATGAATGAGGTTGCGGCAACGTTATAGGCGTTAAAGGCGGAGGGGTAAAGTTGCAGGTTAGCTAGACTCCTCCTCAGTGTTTTATAAATCAAGCGCTCGGGGATTTTTCTTCGGGCGCTTGATTTTATTTGGGGTCTGGAATATTCTTTTGGAAGAAAGCTCCATTATTCAAGGAACAGGTTGCAAGATAATATGGGAAAAAAATCACGTTTTCAATTACCCGAAGGGCTGGCAAAAGAGCCAAAACGGCGGCCGGCCCGGGTGGCTGATATGATCCGTAATGAGGTGGCCATGCTACTTCTTATGGGCATGAAAGATCCTCGGGTGCAGAATGTTACCTTGGTACGGGCCCATGTGACTGATAATCTTCGCACCGCCAGATTGTATTACACCTGCCAGAAGGAGCAGGTTGAGGAGGCCGGGGCAGGCCTTGCGTCCGCTGCCGGTTTTATCCGCAGCCATCTTGCCAAACAGTTGCATTTGCGGTTTGTGCCTGAACTTATTTTCGCCTACGATGCCACCCTCGATGAGGTGGATCGTCTCAATGAACTGTTAAGCGACGGAGAGTAGCAGAATGACAAGTCCAGCGGATGAGATTGTTGAGCTCTTAAAGCGCTCACAAAAGATTCTTCTCTGTGCCCATATCTTTCCTGATGGTGATGCCTTAGGATCGCAACTGGGCCTTGCCCATGCCCTTGAGGCCATGGGTAAGGAGGTGTATCTCTATTGTGAAGAACCGGCCTCTTATCTGCTCGAGTTTCTCCCCGGCTGTGATAAATTAAGGCCTTTTTTTCCAGATGACCATGATTTTGACTGCGCTATTTCCCTTGATTGTGGAGACCAGCGCCGGCTTGGTAATATGGCGGCTGAACTCGTTGAGCTACAACCCTTTGTGGTGATCGACCATCATGCCGGGCATCAGGATTTTGGTGATCTGCGTTGGGTTGATCATAAGCGCTCTTCAACCGGCGAGATGGTCTATGACCTGATCCGTTTGCTCGGTAGACGTATTACTCGTGATTGCGCCTACTGTATTTATACTGCTATTCTCACTGATACCGGTTCTTTTCGCTATGAATCCACGACCTCGCACACCATGCGGGTGGCGGCTGAACTCATGGATTATGGGATCAGTGTTCCGGAAATCTGTGGTCATATCTACGATAATTATACCACTAATCGGTTGCAACTTTTGCAACAGGTCTTATCCACCCTTGAGCTACATGCGGATGAAAAAATCGCAGTTATCAGGGTGACTATGGATCTGTTTAACACCACCGGCACCACCGGGGCTGATACCGAACTTTTTATCAACTTTCCCCGTTCTATCCAGAGTGTAAAGGTTGTCGTATTTCTGAAAGAGACCCCAGATGATCTGGTGGGGGTGTCCATGCGGGCCAAGGGCGAGGTGGATGTTGCCAAAGTTGCCCGGAGTTTTGGTGGCGGTGGTCATATCAATGCTGCCGGGTTTAAATTACCCGATGTCACCTGTGATGAATTGTGTGATCGTCTTCTTGCTGAACTTCTCCCCCTGGTTTAATTCATGGTTGTAGATCCATCCTTGCCGGTTACCGGTGTCCTGCTGATTGATAAGCCGGTGGGGCCGACCTCTTTTCGTGTTGTCCAACAGGTGCGTCGGGCCTTGTCCATCAAAAAAGTGGGGCATGCCGGGACCCTTGACCCTCTGGCCTCAGGACTTTTGGTGGTGTGTGTTAGTCGCGCTGCCACCAAGCATATTGACAAGATAATGGTGGGGGAAAAGGAGTATGTCGGTATCCTCTGTCTTGGCAAGGAAACCACTACCCTTGATGGCGAGGGCGAGGTGACAGTCGGCGGTTGTACTGATAATATTGATGCGAATACCGTCCGCACCTGTCTTCTTGGTTTTCTTGGTGAGCAAACGCAAATTCCGCCTCAGTACTCAGCCGTAAAGCATAAGGGTAAGCCGTTGTATCATTACGCGAGGAAGGGCGAGGTAATCAAAAAAGATCCGCGCACCATCTTTATTCGAGAATTGGAGCTTATGGGCAAAGAAGGGGATCTGGTGACTATCCGTGTGGTCTGTTCCAAGGGCACGTATATCCGCACCCTGGCCGATGATATTGGTCACGCCCTGGGGTGTGGTGCCTACCTATACGGCTTGCGCCGGACTCGTTCGGGGGCATTATCTGTTGATGACGCTATAGATGGAAGCCTTCTTGAAGAGAGTGAGACGGCAAAGGGTATCCTGCTTGCTGGCATAAAGCGGGTGGAGGATGTTCTTGGTTTTGAAACTGAGACGTGAGGATTTTGGCAAGAGGTGCTTCTCTTAATGAACAGTTTCCCACCTTACTACTTTATTTCTCAACTTCTAATAATCCCGCCTGCTGAGAAAACTGTTGACCTCTGTTTGAAAATGACGTACAAATCCCCCTTTGTTACACTTGCAGGGTTCTCTGCATGCATATTTAACATTTTAGCTACAGGATGATGCTATAATCACCACGTGGCCGACTGTTTGTTCCGCTGGCCTCCGGGTCTTGCGTGTGGTCTGGTGCTTGGGTTTATCCTCTCCTGAAGAAACTTTAAGATAAAGGAAATCACCATGACTATGACTCCGGAAGTAAAACAGGAAATTGTTGCAAAATACGGTAAGACTCCAACCGATTCAGGCTCTTCTGCTGTGCAGGTTGCCCTCCTTACTGCTCGTATCGTCTATCTCACCGAGCATTTCCAAACCCATAAAAAAGATCATCATTCCCGTCGTGGTCTGTTAAAACTCGTTGGTCAGCGTCGCCGCTTGCTCAACTATATCAAGTCCAAGGATATTAACGGTTACCGTGATCTGATTGCTGATCTTGGTATTCGTAAGTAGTATTGTTTGTTATTTGCCACGAAGGCACGAAGGAAGATTTGTAAATCTTTTATATCGTGCCTTTGTGGTTTTCATGTCAGCCTCTTTTTACCTGTCCACAGAATCCACGGCAGAAGATGAATATCATCTCTTGCCGTGGGCGCTGTGAACATCTTTATCATTGGCGCTGATTAAATTTTTTGCCCTATTCGGGGCATATTGAGGAAATTATGTATAAAAAAGTAGAAGTTGAAGTTGGTGGTCGAACACTGACAATTGAAACAGGTAAGATGGCCAAGCAGGCCTCTGGTTCTGTTGTGGTCACTTACGGCGAGACCGTTGTTCTTGTCACCGTTGTTGGAGCCAAGGAAGCACGGGCCGATATTGATTTTCTGCCACTCACCGTTGAGTATCAGGAACGTTTTTACGCCGTTGGCAAGATCCCCGGATCATTTTTCCGCCGTGAGATTGGTCGCCCCACAGAGAAGGAAGTTCTGACCTGCCGGATCATTGACCGTCCCATGCGTCCTCTCTTTGCTGATGGCTATGGCTGTGAGACCCAGATCATTGCCACGGTTCTTTCCGCGGACAAGGAAAATGATTCTGACTTGTTGGCACTCGTTGGTGCCTCGGCCGCAACCTCCATCTCTCACATTCCCTTCAATGGGCCTATTGCCGGTGTTCGGGTTGGTCTTATTGATGGTGAGTATGTGATCAATCCAACCACAACTCAGCAGGTCGATTCCGACCTTGATATTATCGTTGCCGGAACCAAGGCCGCGGTGGTTATGGTTGAGGGTGGTGCTGATATAGTTTCTGAAGATGTTGTCCTTGATGCTATCTATTTTGGTCATGAGGCCATTCAGGATATTATTGCCGTTCAGGAAGATATGATTGCTGAGGTTGGCAAGGAAAAGATGGTTGTTGCTCCTCCTGAGGTTGATGAAGGTCTTAAGGCCAAGGTCATTGAGATGGCCAAGGCTGACATGGAAACAGTCATCACCACAGCTGATAAGATGGAACGTGGTGCGGCATTCTCTGCCCTTAAATCTGAGATTGTTAGCAAATTTGTTGAGGCCGATCCTGATGTTAATCCCAAGGAAGTGTCTGAATTCATGTACGGCATGAAGAAAGATATGATGCGTGCTGCCATCGTTGAAGATGGTGTGCGTATCGGTGGCCGGGCGTCCGATGAGGTTCGTGACATCGATACCCAGATTTCGGTTCTGCCCCGTGTTCATGGTTCTGCTCTGTTCACCCGGGGTGAGACTCAATCTATTGTTACCACCACCCTTGGTTCCGGTGATGATGAGCAACGGGTTGAGACCTTAAACGGCATGACCTTTCGTAAGTTTATGCTCCATTATAACTTCCCCCCATTCTGTGTTGGTGAAGCCCGTTTCATGCGTGGACCAAGCCGGCGTGACATCGGTCATGGCGCCCTTGCTACCCGCGCCCTTGCTGCGGTTCTTCCCAATGAAGATGAATTCCCCTACACCATCCGGGTTGTTTCAGATATCCTGGAGTCGAACGGTTCCTCCTCCATGGCCTCGGTCTGTGGTGGTTCCATGTCCATGATGGATGCTGGTGTGCCCCTTAAGGCCCCTGTCTCCGGTGTTGCCATGGGTCTTATCAAGGAAGGCGACAATGTTGTCATCCTTACTGATATCCTTGGTGATGAAGATCATCTTGGCGACATGGACTTTAAGGTCTGTGGTACGGCTGATGGTATCTCTGCCCTGCAGATGGACATCAAAATCGAGGGTGTGACCCGCGAGATTATGCATGATGCACTGACCCAGGCCAAGGCCGGTCGGGATCATATCCTTGCTGAGATGGCAAAATCCATTGGCGAGTCCAAAGCCGATGTGCCGGATCACGCACCAAAGATTATGCAGATCCAGATCAATCCTGACAAGATTCGTGATCTCATCGGCCCCGGTGGCAAGATGATTCGTGGTATCTCCGCTGAGTTTGATGTGAAGATTGATGTCAACGACGATGGCGAAGTAAAACTCTTTGCCCCTGATGGCATCGTTGCCGCCAAAGCCAAGGCGCGGATTGACGAGATTACCGCTGAAGCCGAAGTGGGCAGGGTCTATACCGGTGTCGTTAAGACCATCGTTGATTTTGGTGCCTTTGTTGAGATCCTTCCTGGAACAGATGGTCTGGTGCATATCTCTGAGCTTGCAAATGGTCGGGTTGAGAAGGTAACTGATGTGCTTAAGGTTGGCGAAGAGATTGAGGTGAAGGTTCTCGCCGTGGATCAACGTGGTAAGATTCGTCTCAGCCGTAAGGCCGTTCTTGCTGACGATTAAGAAGCGTTGGTAGTTTTTGTGAAAAAGGGATGAGAGGGCAATTTGCCTCTTGTCCCTTTTTTTTTGGCGGATGGATTTCCCTAGATATGCGCCCCTTATTCCCTTAACCGTGACACCTTATAATAATGTATAAAAAAACAACCCTTGATAGCGGCCTGCGAATTATCACAGAAGATATCCCTAATTCCCGCACAGCGGCTCTTGGTATCTGGGTCGATGTCGGAAGCCGTGACGAAACGGCTATAAATAATGGCACATCCCATTTCCTTGAGCATATGTTCTTCAAGGGAACAAAGGCCCGCAGTGCCCGGCAGATATCCATGGAACTTGATTGTTTTGGCGGTATGTCCAATGCCTTCACCTCAAAGGATACCACCTGTCTCTACGCCACGGTGCCGGCTGATAAATTAACGGATCTCGCCTGTCTGTTGGCTGATGTCTTTACCGGATCTCTGTTTGACCAGCAGGAGGTCAGCCGGGAGGCTCAGGTTATTTTACAGGAAATAGCCATGGTTGAGGACATACCTGATGATCAGGCCTATGAGCAGTTTGAGGATGATTTCTGGTCCGGGCATGCTCTGGGGCAAACGGTACTTGGCGATGCGGGTGTTGTGGCCTCCATGACTTCTGAGAAGCTGTTTGCCCATGTTGACAGCCTGTATCATCCGCAGAATGTGCTGATCAGTTGTGCTGGCAAGGTTGAACATGAGGCCTTCTGTGCAACCATGGAGCCTTTATTTGCCGGTTTTCGCAGGTCTGAATCCCCTTTTGTTCGAACTCCTCCCAAGTTTGATCGGCCATTACAACAGCGTGTTGTCCAAAAAGAACTTGAGCAGGTCCATCTCCTTCTCGGGGCAAAGGGCATTCATCTCACCAGTGACAAACGTTTTGCCATGGTTCTCTTTAATACCCTTTTGGGCGGTAATATGAGTTCCCGTCTCTTCCAGGAGGTACGAGAAAAACGTGGCTTGGCCTATTCCATCTCAAGCTTCATCGAATCATATGTGGATTGTGGCTATTTAGGTATTACAGGCGGGGTGTCTCCCTCGACTGTCAATGAGGCCCTGGATATTATTTATGGCCAATTACAGGCGTTATCCAGTGTTGATTCGATCAGTGGTGAAGAGTTCCTTTTGGCCCAGGATTACGCTAGGGCCAGCTTGTTTTTGGCCGGTGAAAATCTTGAGGCCAGAATGACCCGCAATGGTCGCAATGAGTTCTACTACGGCAGGGAGATAACCCTTGATGAAGTTGCCGAGGCCTTTTCCAAGGTGACCATTGATGAGGTTGCGGCTCTTGGTTTGGAGTTGTTTAGCGGTGAGTTCGGTGGCCTTGTGATGGGGGATGTTCGAGAGAATGACATTGTTTGGTTCTAGGGTGCTTTTTCAGTATGTCCAGTTAAGAACTGGTATAGGTTTTGCCTAAGTCAGACATACTCCGAAAGTCTAACCAGATAGTACTGGTTTTTTTACGTGGATAGTTATTTGCAGGCTGACATCATGCTGGATTTATAGCATAATTATCCACGGGTTTACGGGACGCTTAGTATTGTTTATTCTGTAAAGAGGTTCTTTTATGGGGCCTGATTTTGTAGAAAAAGTGCAGAGGGGTAAAGTGTTGCCTAAATACTAAACCCCATGATTGTTCAAATATCTAGACGAATAGCCCTCGGCTTACAGTCCGAGGGCTATTTGTCTAGCCTTTACTCTTGTTGTAATGTGGTGTTAGACTTTCTCTTTGGCACTCACCTGGGTCGTATCCTTGTCAATGAACTTGTAAAAGACAGGGAAGGCGACAAAGAAGGCACCGGCCATCAAGTATTCCACGCCTTTGATATGGGTGTAGTAATCCACAAGGGTTGAGTATTCACCCATGTTGCCGGTGGCAACAAGAAAACTTCGGAACATCTCTGATACCTGGTAGTCCACCGAGGCAAGGCCGGTGACAAAGGCCATACAGGCCCAAATGCCGAATGCTCCTGCAAGTCCTGCGACAATTCCTAAAACTGCTCCTGATCCTTTCTTTTCTGCTGTGCTCATAGCTCTCCTCCTTAATGTGAAAATCAACTTTTCATGGTTTAATAAAAGATGTATCTACGTTACATTCCGGTTATGGCGCTAAGAAAACCGCTAATGACGCCGCCAATACCACTGGTAGCAAAGGCGCCGACCATACAGGCTATGCCCCAGGCGCCAATAAGGCCACCAAGGGTAGTGACGGCTATAAGCCCAACCTTTCCGGCTTGATTTAAATCGTCATGGGCTACGGTGTTTCTGGTGTTTTCTGTGCTTATGGTTTTCATGGCCAACTCCTCCTTGTTTTTATAAACCTGCTTAAGTGGTTTATTTGCTGTTCTTACTCAAGGTATAGAGCATAGCCCATGCCACGCTATTGCTTTTGTTTGGGGTTGTTGTTGGATATATCGAAGAAACAAGGAGATAGTTTCTCTTGCCACGATTGTGTTGCTACCCGTGGCGAAGGCTGGCAACGGTTGTATGCCACATAAAGTGTGGCGTGGGGGCTGCGACATAAGTGGTGTTGCCACACTTTTACTACAGGTGTGGCTAGTGAACCAAGAGGGGAGATGATGGTGGAATGCACGGTACAGATGAAATGGCTTGATTTGGGGAATTGCAGGGGACTGGTGCTACCAGCCTACCAGTCTGAACTTGCGGCAGGTATGGATATCATGGCGGCGGTGGTGAGTGATACTGTTCTTGGACCGGGGGAGATTGCCCTTGTGCCAACCAATATTTGTATGGCCATCGAAGAGGGATATGAGGTGCAGGTGCGTCCCCGCTCGGGGCTTGCCATTAAGCACGGGATTACGGTGGTCAATGCCCCTGGTACTATTGATGCGGATTATCGGGGGGAGGTGAAGGTTGGTCTTATTAACCTTGGAACAGAATCTTTTACCATCCACCGCGCCGATCGTATCGCCCAACTCGTTGTGGCACCAGTGAGTCGTGCCAGGGTGGAGCTTGTTGGTACACTTTCGAAGACCAGTCGGGGCGATGGCGGTTTTGGTCATACTGGGGTGTAGGTGGAATTTGCTGGCCTGATATTTAAACAGGCAACCACGCCATGACCTGCTCAGCAATGCGTTTGCCCAGATCATCAAGTTGTTGTAACAGCTCAGAGTCGTCCTCAAAATTTGCAATGCCTATTTCAGCCACGGTGGCGTCCGCCCCGTGGATCATTTTAAGGCCTGACATGGAACATTGGCCCTTATCACCACAACGGACACAGGGGACATTACCCTTAATGGTTACGCCCCCCACAAAGTTCATCTCTTCTGCCATCATAAAGTTTTGAATGGCCTGCATGCCATTATCACAGGCGGGGGGCATCTCGGTATTTTCCGCAGGAATGGCGCAGGTAATAATTCCTGCCCCGACTTTGCCTTTTAACAGGCCATGCCGATGGCGGAGGGGGTACATGCGCTCAATAAAGGTCTTGGTGCGGGAGTCGATGGAAGAGTAGGGGGTGAACCCTGCAATAATAAGGGCATCGGCCTTATACACCTTCTCTGCCAGTTTCACCCCATCATCATTAATGATGCAGCGGTTGGTATCAACGCATTTCAGGCAGGCCATGCACGGGGCGATGGTCTGGGTACTGAGTTTTACAAACTCAGTTTTTTGGGCACCGGTTGCCGCAAGCACACGCTTGAGGGCCCGGTCGGTATTGCTGTCTTTAATCGGTGATCCGGATACGCCTATAGCCTTCATGCTTACTTCTCCTATTCTTTTTTTATTCAATAGTTAAGGCTGTTCTAATTGGTAAAATACCGTAATTTACTGTGTAACTGGTGGCGGGAATTGACTTAGGATTTGCTGGACGGCATTATTGATGTTTTTGGTGATTTTAGCAGGCTCCTGATTGCCGTGAACTACGCCTTGTCCGGTACCTCGCCAGATTAGTTTCTGCTCAGTCGGGTCGAGGATATCTATTAACAGGGTGCCGAGATCATATTCGGAAACTACGGTTCGTGTTGTTTTGTTCCGGATAAATGGATCATAGATATCCCTGGCGCCATAGCCGTAGGGCCTGTAATAATGGTCGATGGTGTCCATCTGGAGTTTTGAGTCAATGGAGCCATGCCATACCACCAGAAATGATGCTTGGGCCTTGTCTACTTTGGTATAGCCTTTGGCCTCCAAAGAGTCCTCAATGGCCTTGATCATTCTATCTTTGACAAGGTCATTGTTAATTCTGGTATCACTGCTGACGGTACGATTTTTATCAAGCCAGCTATAGGTTCTGAGGCCCTGGAAGTTGTATGTTTGGTCAAAATCCTGATGGACGGTGATGACGCTACAACTACTGAGGATGAGAATAAGAGGGAGCAGGAGCAGGGAAAAGCATTGTTGCATGGTGGAACCGCCGGGAATGAGTTAATATTTTTGTACACTGTAGCCTGAAAATAATGAAGGGTAAAGGGTTCTTTATGGTTGTGAGGTGTGGCGATGTATGCTCTGTTTGACCTATGAAATTTTGTGTACTTGGTAGTGGTAGTAAGGGGAATGCC
>JAJRUT010000125.1 GCA_024277655.1 Deltaproteobacteria bacterium
GTGAATAACGTTGTGTCCACCATTGCCGCAGCCGTCGAGGAACAATCAGTTACCAGTCTGGATATTTCAGAAAACATCAACAGCGTTGCCGCAGGTATCACAAAAATGACCGAGTCAGTGAGTGATGCATCCAAGGCCATTAGCGAGGTTTCCGGACGGATCCAGCAATCATCGGAACTGGCCCATAATGTCTCAGCCCTCGCCCACACCATGAACAAATCAAGCCAGGAACTAAAGAAAGATTCCACCAAGGTCTATGCCACAAGCCTTGAAGTTGCAGCCCTTGGCAAAGATATTGACCATGTCACCTCAACCATCAAAATCTCCCCGATTCTACAACACCAAAATAAAAGAGAGCAGGGCTTAATTTCATATACAGCGGCCTACAGTGTAAATATAGATGCCATTGACGAGGAACATAAAAAAATAATGGCCTACATCAATACCATCCACAAGGCAGTTAAAGAGGATGCCCCCCTTGATGGCATCCACAGAACATTATCAGAGCTTGCTAAATTTACCGTAAAACATTTCGCCCTTGAAGAGCGCTATTTCGACCAATACAACTACCCTGACACCATAAGCCACAAGAAAGCCCACACTGCTCTGCTTGACTCCGTGGGCCAGGTGATTACCCAGGTGGAAAATGGCGAGGAGGTTAACTTCATCGAAGTCCTGATCTTCCTCAAAGATTGGCTACAGACCCACATCCTCAAGATCGACAAGAGGTATAGTTCATTCCTCAACGAACAGGGAATCCACTAAAGCCTGCTTTCCACCTGCCCACTTTATAAAAAAGGCCCGTGAATCAACCATGATTCACGGGCCTTTTTTGTCAATTTACCTGTAGAAGAACCTGGTTAGTTTAATCACCGATCGCAATAAATTCCATTTTCTCAATGGCAACTTCAAGGTGAAAACGATCGGTACCAATGCTAAAGGCAATCCTTCTGTTGTCAGAATAATTCAGATCAGGAGTAAGTGTTATCGCACTATTTAAGGCCAGCGCCTTCGGTTGGCCGAAATTAGAGGTCAAATCAAATTTAGTTTCGACATTCCGCATGGAGCGTCCCATGATCTGGTTGGTCAATTCACCAATGGTATCAACCACTTCACTGGAGGTTGACTCCTTGACAAGTTCACTTTCCGGCAACCCCATGGTGGTCATATAACTTTTATAGAGATTGATCGCCGCCCCAGCCGAAAAATTGATAATCACCAGACCATTATAATCTCCGGAAAACTGGACGAAACTGCCCACTTCAGGCTTCAGACAGACCTTAGGGACCGAGATAAACGTCTTGGAGTACTTGATATTTTTCTTTGTACTCTTCTCTAATGTCTTTTTTACCGCCTGGGCAAAAAGGGAGGCAATAATATCAACTGTGACCGGTTTTTTTTCCATGAAAATCCTCTTATGTAAGTTAACTCATTAATTTACTCTGTAAAAAATAATTGTTCCCTTTCATTGTGCGTTATTGTATGGAAACGAGTCAATATTTTTTATCCTGAACCAATCATTTTCACGGACATTACAATGGGGCATCTCCTCAGCACCCAAAACATTTGCCACAGCTTTGGCGCCCACACCCTCTTCACCGATATCTCTCTTAATTTTAGTGAAAAATGTCGTGTAGGACTCATCGGCCCAAACGGTAGTGGCAAATCGACCTTTCTGGAAATAATATCCGGTAAACGCCAGCCAGATTCAGGCCAGTTGTTCAAAAAAAAACATGTCAGGATTGTCTATATCAGCCAACACGATCATTTCGATGATACCAGTACCATTGAAGACCTCGTCACCGAATACGCCGTTGGCACAGATGAAAACGAACGCCGGAACCTGAGCCAGCGTCACCTCAGTGGCGCGGGATTTAACGACACCTCGGCGCAGATAAAAACACTCTCCGGCGGCTGGAAGAAAAAGGTTTCCATTGTTTGCGGACTGGTCCAGAATCCAGACCTCCTTCTACTGGACGAACCAACAAATCATCTGGATATTGGTACTATTCTCTGGCTTGAACAGGTTCTCAGGCAGGCGCGATTTGGTTTTATTGTCGTTAGTCACGACCGGCAATTTTTGGAAAATATTGCTGAAGACGTGATTGAAATCAACAAATGTTATCCGGATGGCAGTATCAGGTTTAAGGGCAACTATTCAAATTTTTTAAAAAAACGCACCCTCTTCCTCGACAACCAGCAGGAAACTGAAACAACTCTTGCCAACAAGGTGCGCCGGGAAACGGCGTGGTTACGTCGGGGGCCGAAAGCTAGGGCCACCAAGGCCAAGCACCGCATTGACGAGGCCCACCGGATGCAAAGCCAGCTTGCCGGGCTCAAAAAATTAAACACCAACACCAAATCCATGCAGTCAGGGCTTATGGCTACCGGGCGCAAAACAAAGAAACTCCTCACAGTAAAGTCCATTCAAAAAAACTGGCAGGACACCACCCTCTTTAAGGATTTATCCTTTACCTTAGGACCCGGTTCCCGCCTTGGCCTTGTCGGCAAAAATGGTTGTGGCAAAACCTCACTTATGCACATCCTTGCCGGTCATGACCAGTGTGACTCAGGAGAAGTCACCTTCGCGCCCAACATCAAGATCACCCTCTTTGACCAAAAACGCGAACAGCTGGATCAAACTCAAACCCTGCGCAAGGCCCTGGCCCCTGAAGGAGACTCTGTACTGTACCAAGGCAGACCAATCCATGTGGCGGGATGGGCAAAACGTTTTCTCTTTGACCCGGATCAACTGGAGATGCCCGTCTCCCACCTGTCTGGTGGCGAACAGGCCAGGATTCTTATTGCCGGCTTTATGACCACCGAGGCGGATATCCTCCTCCTTGATGAACCAACCAACGATCTTGACATTGAATCCATTGAGGTTTTAGAGGAGAGTTTGCAGGAGTTTCCTGGGGCCATTGTCCTCGTCTCCCACGACCGCGCCTTTCTAAACTCCCTTGCCACCGAGGTGATCGGCTTTAATGAGACCACCCATAATTGTCTGGTTTACAGTGGTTATGAACAATGGCTCCAGGACACAAGCGAAAGACCAAAGACCCTTAAGAGTAAAAAGAAAAAAACTCCGCCAAAAACGGCAAAGCTTAAACTCAGCTACAGGGAAAGCAGGGAACTTGAAACCATTGAAGATGATATCCAGAAAGCTGAAGAGACGCTCACCGAAAGTAGGGACAAGGTAAATGAGCCAGCGATCATGGCAGACCCTGAACAGTTACTTAAATGGTGTGACGCCCTTGCGCTGCGCCAAAAAAAGGTGGACACACTCTATGAGCGCTGGGACGAGCTTGAAGAGAAAAAGAGTTTATGCGATAACTCAACTACCACCCGCTAAAGCAGGTGGGTTAAAAATGCGGACTGAAAGTCCAGCTATACCGGCCACTGCCGGTTTGTTATTCAATATCAAATTGGTCGTTGGGGTCTTTTTCAAAATGGTGTTCAAGATAATCTTTAA
>JAJRUT010000126.1 GCA_024277655.1 Deltaproteobacteria bacterium
AAGGTGAATCCACTGCCGCTTCGTGCCCAAGGGATATCCACAAGTCTAACCCCACATTTTTTACATTTAGTACGTGGGACTTTTGCAGTCAGGTAGGCATCATGCTGGAAGAAGTTTAGATGTCTCCATGTCTTTTTGACAGTATCGTGAGCTTTCAAGCCAGTCTCCTCACACTCAGGACAAGTAAAGGTACTACCACGGGCAAAATGCAATACGATATCGAGTCTCTTTGACTCAAGATCAAAAAGTGATTCTTTTACCCCCCACAGGGGGCGGGGAAGCTAAACCAAGTGCCAATTCGAATATGTCTGTGTCTCTCATAATGAGATTATTACCAGCTTGGCTTATGCCTTGGCAACAATTACCCACTCAAAATAGCGAGGAACCGTAATTTAATTGAATTGATTGCCAAATCTCAGCATAAGGCAAGAGACAGGGACTGAGTGAACATCACAGTACCTTCTTAACAAAATCGACCATTATAGTGCTCAAGAAATGATTGAAGCAAAAACACCTTCTCTGGACTTGCCAAGTAGGAGCTAGATTTTGCTGATCTCACGCAGATGATCCTCTAGATGGCGCCATGAGATGATATCACGCTGTAATAGGTAGTGATTATGGAATTTAAACAGAAAGGAGACCTCTTTTAGCGATTGTTTTGAGAAATGAAATCTCGACCATTTGTCTGGATCAATTTCCCGGGCCTTTTCCAGGAGCTTCAAACTACCAATGGATAGGGGGATCACGTGTGGTTTTTCCCTCTGCTTGGCAAGGCATTTACGGCAGATAATGCCATTACTTTCGGCAATAAAGAGGAAAGTTCCACCCTGTTGCATGGGGGTATCACACATTGTGCAGGAGGATAAGTGTAGGTGAAAACCAAGGATGGTCAGGAGATGAAGTTGAAAGAGCAGAAGGGATGATAGGGGGTTATGTAGGGCAATATTGGTCAGGGTCCAGGCTGCCAGGTTATAGAGGTTACGGTCTTTATCGCCTGTCGCCCAGTTTATAAGGAGTTCGCATACCAGATTGGCGCAGAGAAATCGCTCGTAATCGTGGCTAAGGGTTGGGAAAGGGGCGAGGAGTTCCGCCTCATCAATCCGCACTAGATCTGAATGTTTATTATCGGCAAAACGGATATGCAGTTTGGTGAACAGCTCAAGTTTACGGACAAAACGGATTTTAGAGCGTTTTGCCCCTTTGGCGATGGCGATGATCTTGCCAAAGTCCTCAGTTAGAAAGGTGATGATCTTATCTGACTCACCATAGTCAAAGATCTTTAAGACAATGGCTTCACTTTCATGGATGGCCATATTTTTTATGAACCTTTACCGCTTATACAGATCAGCAGGGAGGGTGATGGCAAGCGGGTCGCCATTAGACTCTGGCAGAGAAATCCTCTGGCCATTGAGTGTGACCCTTACATTCTCCGCCTTTTCCACCTGCATGGAGATTGTTTTGTCGGCACTCCAGGTGGATTCTTCGCCCTGGGAGAAGATATATTTAGCCGGGGAGGATTCGTCCTGACTGATTGAAATGCGAGTCCGGGCCAAAAAAGAAATATGTAAATCCAGGGGCAGGACCAGCGATGGCGAAATCTCATCAATATCCTCGGGGATAATCTCGATGATCTCCTCCTCGCTCTGCCTGAGGCTTGCGATGGCTGTGGAGTTTTTAGAGATGTCCTGCGGAGTTGCTATGGCCTGTTTTTTGGGGGGCGTACTTACTTTTGCAACCGGAACAACAGAGGATCTACTGGCGAGGATTATCTCGTCATCGGTTTCCCTGGCAATTTTTCCAGCCGAAGTAGGTGAAATAAGGGGTAGGGCTACCTGCTCTTCAGTTATCTCAATCCTTGAGATGGTAACAGGCGGGTTCTTTTGCAGAATAACTGGAGGCAGTGTTTGCATTTCCCTGATGCTATTTAGGGATAGATCCTGGTTGCTTGGCTCATTGGCATTGAAAAAGAAGAAAGCCAGGCCAAGAAACAGGCAGATTGTTATGAGAATAAGATAAAACTGACCAGATAGGTAGAAGGGGGATATTTGCGCCATGGATTCTTCATGGAGCATTTCAGGTGTTTCAGCGTGTTCAGGATCAATATCCCATTCCTTCTGGAACCGTTTAAGGACATGGTTTTGGTTAAGACCGAGATAACCGCTGTAAATTTTCACAAACCCCTTGGCGAACACGGCAACGGGTAGCTGTGTTTTGTCACCGCTTTCAAGGGCAACAAGGGCTTCCTTGGGAATCTTGGTGGCAATTGCAATTTCCTGGAGAGAGAGCTTTTTCTTCTGCCGCTCTCTTTGCAGGTAGTTCCCCAATGATAGTGAAGGTTCTGTATCCTTTGGGGGTGCCACTTTACCGGGAGTTTTTGTCATGGTTATTCCTAAACTTTAGGATATCTTGAAAAAATCTTTCTTGAAGACAGCCTTTGATTGGTTCAAACTTCAGAAACACGGCAGATATACTTATGACCTTATTGGTGTTTTAGGTCATGCCCCTGTAAAGCATATCGTTATTCTTTGTTTTTTCTTAAATGTCTAGTTTTTTAAGATTCCTGTAAACTAGAGATACCGTGACTGCTCTTTTACTTTTTTTATAGTTGCTCTTTGATGTAGGCATGTTCCCTAAGTTGCACAACCCATCTATCAAACTTTTCCTTTAACTCTTGTTCCCTTAGGATGGCGACAATATCATCACGCACCATATTCAAGGGTGCCTGGGTTATAGTATTACCTGATCTGGTTGATAAAATTTTAAAAAATTGGAAGCCTGAGCTTGTTTCTATGATCTCAGAAATTTGTCCAGGTCGAACTCCAGATAACCCTTGGCGCATTTCGGTGGAAAGTTCGTTTTCCATGAAAACGCCAATGTCGCCACCGTCAGTGGCAGAGGGTAGGTCTGAATAGCCTTTTGCTATTTCCTGAAAGTTTTCACCCGCAAGAACCATACTTCGCAATTGCTTGGCCCGCCTCTTGGCATCAAGTCTTACATCGGTGCCATCACTCTTTGCAAAAAGACAACCAATCTGGAGAATATGAATGCCGTCAGCAGTTGAGTCCTGGGCGTATTGTTTGAGGTAGTACAGCTCAATTTGGGCGTCACTGATAACAATTTTGGAGCGCACCTCGCGGTTTAAAAGACGCTGGCGGGTGATTTGACTTTTTAAATTTAACCTATAAAGCTCAGGGGTGAGTCCTGCCTGCTTAAGCTTTTGGGCAAAGGATTCCTCATCAAGATTACTCTGCTCAAGTATACGGAAATACTGCATATCAACTTCTTCGTTGGATATATGGATCCCCCGTTTATCGGCTCTTTGCTCGATGAGTAGCCGGTCAATCATGCTGGTGAGCAGTTGCTGGCGCAACTGGGTCATGGCCTCGGCCCGCTGGTCTATGGGCACCTGCTGGCGAATTTTCAGAAGGTGTAAAGCACCTTCTGAATTGAGTTCAGACAGGGTGATAAGGTCTTCGTTAACAACAGCGACAACACGATCAACAATCTCGGCGTGGAGTTGGGTGGGTAGAAAAACAAGGCAGAAAAATAGGAGTTTGCAGGATGTTGTCATGGCGTATAATTTCTTTGGGTTGACTGCTCAATTATTACGTTATGATAATGAGTTACATTTACATATATCACTGACTTACAACTGCCGCAATAGATTTTTAGCCCCAGTAAATATCGCCTCGCTATCCTTGGTGGAGGTGGTGACGATGAGGCGGTTGTCAGGGGTGATACGAATTTGACCCTTTGAGGAGCGAACAATGATAAGTATTTGTTCCGGCGTAACTCTTGTGTCCTCCATAAAACTAAAGGCCAAGGTGCCGGGCCCCTGATCCAATTTACTGATGTGAAATGGGCGCATAAGTATCTTTAACTCTATGATCTGTAAGAGATTTTCTACTTCTTCAGGCAAAAGACCATAACGATCGCGCAATTCGTCCCGTTGTTCGGCAAGTTCCTTGTTTTCTTTGATTACTGATATTCTGCGGTAGGCGATATAGCGTTGCTCCGGGTTGAAAATATAGGATGCCGGAATGCGGGCTGAAAGCTGGAGGTTTATTTCAGGATCATAGTCAGGTGTCTGGGGTTCACTGCCATTTTCACCGTGGCGTTTAAGATCTTCCACTGTGCGTTGAAGAAGATCAAGATATAGATCATAGCCAACGGCGGCAATATTGCCGGATTGAGATTCGCCGAGGATATTACCACCACCCCGAATTTGCAGATCACTCATGGCAAGTTTGAAACCGCCGCCAAGCTGGTTGTAATCCATTAAGGCTCGCAGTCGTTGTTTGGCGTCCTTTGAGAGCCCTTCTAGGGTGGGAACCAGAAGGTAGGCATATGCCTGTCTGGCAGAGCGCCCGACCCGGCCGCGTAGCTGATAGATCCCCGCAAGTCCCAGGCGGTCTGCTCGGGTAATGATGATGGTATTGGCGTTGGGGATATCAAGACCTGACTCAATGATTGTCGTACACACCAGAATATCCACCTTATGGTTGACGAAGGCCACCATTTTTTCTTCAAGAATTTTAACGGCCATCTGACCGTGGCCCACAGCAATCCTGGCCTCGGGGACAAGTTTTTGAATTCTGGATGCGACTTCGTTGATAGTCCGAACACGGTTATGGACAATAAAGATTTGTCCTCCCCGCTGCATTTCCTTGGTGATGGCTTCTTTAATCACCAGATCGTCCTGCTTTGCCACAAAGGTCTTAACGGTACGCCTATGCTCAGGTGGTGAACTGATGACGGATAGATCTCTGACACCAAGGAGTGAGAGTTGCAGAGTCCTGGGGATAGGGGTAGCTGTAAGGGTGAGGACATCAATATTTTGTTTTAACTTCTTTAGTTTTTCTTTATGGGCAACCCCAAAGCGATGCTCTTCGTCAATAATTAAAAAACCCAACTTGCTAAACTGAACATCCTTGGATAACAAACGGTGGGTGCCGATAAGGATATCAATCCTGCCATTACCAATATCGGTTATAATTTCCTTCTGCTCTTTGGTGGAACGAAAGCGATTAAGTGACTCGATACGTACCGGGAAACCAGCCAACCGTTCTCTAAAGGAATCGGCATGCTGTTCGGCAAGGACTGTGGTGGGGACTAATATTGCGACCTGAAAGCCATCTTCAACCACCTTGAAGGCAGCCCTTATGGCCACCTCTGTCTTGCCATAGCCAACATCACCGCAGACCAGTCTATCCATGGTTCGTTCGGATGTTAGATCGTCCAGGCAATCGTTAATAGCCGTTATTTGGCCCGGGGTCTCATCGTAGGGGAAGGATTCTTCAAGTTCATGGTACAATTCACCCGGAGGATCAAAGCGGTATCCCGTTGCGATCTTTCTTTTGGCATAGAGCTTTAATAGGTACTGGGCCACCTTCCAGACCGCCTCCTGCACCTTTGACTTGGTCTTCGCCCAGGATTTGCCACCGAGTGAGTCAATCTTTGGTTTCTTGTCAGACAACCCCTTGTACTTGCTAACCGTGTTCATCCGATCAACTGGAACGTAGAGTTTATCCTTGTCCTTGAAATTGATCTGCAGAAAATCATTGGTGATGGTGCCAAGTTTTATGGTGGTGATTCCTTGATAAGAGCCAATACCATGGGTTGCATGTACTACAAGGTTGTCTAGTTCAAGTTGTTCAAAACTGACGGCCTCGCCGGCATGTGGATGTTTTTGCGCTTTTTTGCGGCCAATTCTTTTTTCTCCGAACAGTTCACTTTCAGAAAAGATATGGAATTGTTCACTTGCGAGATTAAAGCCGGTTGATAAGGGGCCAACTATAAGTCCGACCTGGCCCTGTTTTAGATCTTCTCTTTTCAGTGGAGCCGGAAGGATGGATGGTTCCATGCCATGTTGACTGAGAAGCTCATGGAGTTGTCGCAGGTGTTTTTCTGAGCGGCAACTCAGGCAAACCAGATCGTTCTGTTCCAGTAGGGTCGTGAGGTGTGCTGTCAAGGGGCCGAGTAAGCCATGTTTCTTGCGGCCGAGATCAAGCTCTTGCTTAAGAAGGATGTGGTTGCCACATGCAAGATCAATAGCCTTGCTGTCAGGGCCTGAAAAGTCACTGAAAATGATCTGTTTTAATTTGCTAAATTCAGCCCTGACCTCTTTTTCCGTTAAGAAGAGATGCGTTGGAGGGAGGGCCGGGGTTGCGGTTTGCTTGGCCTGGAAATAATTGGCCTCGATCCGTTCCCAGGTGATTTGGATGGTTTGCTGTTGACTGAGATTATCTGCTGAAATAACAAGGCTGTCTGGTCTGATGGACTTAAAGAGTGTCGCCATTTCCGGGTAAAATATTGGGGCAAAGGATTCGATCCCTGGAAAATGGATACGGCTGGCGATAAATTCCTGAAGTTTTTTACTTTTTTCATGATCCCAATGCAGTTTTTCCGCCATTTGGGCAAGGGTTGCGATTATTTTGTTCTGGTCACCTTTTTTTGCAGGGTGAAGGATGTCGGCAACCGGCAGGATAACGGTTTCACTAATGTCTTTAATGGATCTCTGGCTGATCGGGTCAAAGTAGCGTAGGGATTCAAGGGTGTCGCCAAAGAAATCAAGCCTTAAGGGGGCATCGGTGATACTGCCATCTGGCATGGGGACAGGTGGGGGATAGATATCAATAATACCGCCCCGGACGGTAAATTCGCCACTGCTTTGCACTAGCGAAACTTGCTCATAACCACTGGCAATCAGGGTTGTTATAAGTTCTTCACGGTCAACCTCTTCACTTACTTCAAGAAGCTCGGCAAGGTTATCTAAATGGGCCAGGGGTGGGGTTTTTCGTAACAGGGTTTCAGCTGATACCACCATGATATAGGAGGATAGATTTCCCATTTGAAACAGGGTGGCAAGTCTTGCGGCAATGGTTGTTCCATCCGGACTGAGGGGCATGTATGGCGCAATGTCGTAGGCTGGGAAGCTTAAGATTGTGGCCTTGCTAAAGAGGCGCAGGTCACGATCCATAATCTGTAGGGCTTCTTCATTTGCGGTGACGACAATGACAGGTTTTTGGGTTTGCATCTCACAGCGGGCTGCATAAAGAGCAATTGCACTGGGCCTGAGACCTGTGGCTTGGAGGCTGTTTGCGGGGGTGATTGTGGTTAGTTTAGCTAGAAGTTGTTTCATAATAATGGCTGAAAACGACAAAAGCCATAACAGAATTTCCGCTATGGCGAGTCGGGTGAATGGGCTAAATTCTTATGGTCTGTTGTGTACCGGTTAACTGTTGCAGGTATGGTTTAAAAATTACCGCCCATGGAAAAGTCCCAAACAGATGAGTCTTCATCCGGGCCGGGGTCCAGGTTCTTGCCCCACTCAAGTCTCAGTGGCCCCATGGGGGAGAGCCAGCGGAAACCAAAACCGGCTCCCATGGATATCTCATCAAATTCGAAATTCTCAAAGCCGATATCAGATGGCTCATCGAGTCCGCCCCAGACATTACCGGCATCAAAAAAGACAACTCCTGATAGCCCTGCATCTTTAAGGAGGGGAAAGAGGAATTCGACATTCTGGTAGGCCATTCTTGTGCCACCATACCGATCGTATGTCTTGTCATCAATAAGACTTATCTTGCCATTTTCAAAACCGCGGACGGTGTTAAGGCCACCAAGGTAAAACCGTTCAAAAACAGGTAGGGCATCGGTCTTGTCTTCCTGGACGTATCCCCCGGCAAGTTTATAATGGAAAATAAGCTCTTTCCATACTGGGAAATACCAACTGGTGGAGGCCTCGTATTTGCTGAAGGCCGCATCGCCACTTAGGAAACCACGAGCTTTTTTGGTGGATACCACGTGGCGATACCCCTTTGAGGGATTGAAGCTACGATTACGGGTATCTTTGGCCAAGCCAAAGGAGAAGAAGTGGGTGAGCTCGATGGACTGTGATTTCCAGATAACATCAGCCGTTTCGCCCTGATCAATATCACTCAGTTCAGAGTTGTCACGGCCGGCACTGAAAAATGAGCGCCAGCCCCACCAGATGGGGTAGCCAAAGCGAATGGTTGCTCCGGTGGATGACTTGGTATAGTCATCATACTCATGTTTCCAGCTATAAATATCAAAGCCAAACAGCAGTTTTGAGTCGTTGAGGTGGGGCTCGGTGAATTTCAGGCTGTAGCGGGTGTTGGTGCCGCCAATATTGGCCTGCAAAGCCAAATGCTGCCCCCGGCCAAGAAAGTTGTTCTGGCTCACCTCAGCCATAAACATAAGACTGTCCACAGAGGAATAGCCGGCACCGATTGAAAAGGTTCCGGTTGATTTCTCCTTCACCTCAACCAGGATGTCCATGGTGTCATCTTCATCCGTGGGTTCAGGAGTGATGGACACATCCTCAAAGAAGCTAAGACGTTTAAGACGTGCGGTTGATTTTTTTATGGCGGTAGCATCATAGATATTGGTTTCGTCAAGGGTCATTTACCGGCGGATAACCTTGTCGCGGGTTCTGTCGTTGCCCCGAATGATAATCCGGTTGACATAGACCAATTCGCCCTTGCTGATATGGAAATTGACGTCAACCCTGTAGTTCTCAGGGTCTTTTTTTGTATCAGGACTTATGTCGGCAAAGGCGTACCCCTGGGCGGCATAGAGGTCGTTTAAGGCTAGGGTGTCACTGCGCAGAACGTCCCGGGTGTAATATTTTTCATCACCGAGTCGTGACAGGGCAAGGAGCTGTTCTTTGGGCTGGATTAGATCTCCATCAACGGTGATAAGGCCAACCTTGTAGCGCGCTCCTTCCTTTATTTCGAAGGTGACATAGAGCCACTCCTTTTTTTTCTCAATTATGGGCTCGCCTATTTTCACGTCAATAAAACCATGATTCTGGTAAAAAGCACCGAGGCGGTTGGCATCTTCCTGGACGTAATCACGTTTCAGAACACCGGAGTCGTTGAACCAGGAGAACCAGTTTTTTTCGGTTGAGACCATAACCTCTAGAAGCTCATCATCATCAAAGCTGGTGTTGCCCTGGAAGACAATATCCTTGATGTAAACCTTCACCCCTTCGGTGATGACATACTCGATCGCCACGTAGTCCTTTTTGGGATAGGTGAGCCGGGTGATAACCTTGGTGTCATAATAGCCCTTGGCCTTGTAAAATTGGCGGATGTACGATTCAGACTTATTAACCTGATTGGGGTTGTAGATGGTGTTGTTGCTGACAGTGAGGATCTCCGTGATATCCTCTTCCTTGATATTGACATTACCACTGATACTGACTGAGCTTATAATTTCCTTTTCTTTGACCTGGAAGGTGACCTCTTTGCCAGCGTCACTGCCTCGGACATCCACTGCGACATCATCAAAAAAGCCCATTTTGAAAATGTCCTTAAGATCCTGGCGAATACGGTCAGGATTGTACTTATCGCCAGCACGATTTTCAATGTGTCGGAGAATGGCGCCACTGTCGATTCTGGTGTTACCGGCAATTTTTACTGAAGCTATACGGTGTAAACGTCCCGTATAGGTGGTGATCTCGTCAACCAGTTTATCAAGGGTTTGGGTAACAGCGATAATCTCTGTGTCGCCGAAAATAGCGTGTTTGGCTGTGGCATCAAGAAGGTCAAAGATAACCAGATCAATGGAAATCCGCTGTCCCAAAACAGTGGCACTACCGGTGACAATATAATCAATCCCGGCAGGGCGGGGAAAGGCATTGATCTGCTTAAAAGCTGGCGGCCAGGTGGCGCTATAGTCAAGTTTACCCGTGGTGTCCCCTCGCCCATAGACCTGTTGGTTATGGCGCTTGACCGTGAGAGCATACGCCTCGTCAATGGAGGTGGTGTGCGTGTCGGACTGGAGGCTGGTAATCTTTAAGGGCAAAAAGAGGGTGTTTGGTCTGGTTTGGGCCGCAAGACTATTGGTGGAAAGAGCCAGCATGATGGTGCAAATGCATATGGTGTACAAATGTATGGAACGTAAATATGGCATAATAGAATGAAAGATTCCTTGCGGTTGTTAGGCTGGAGGGGCTTTTTTTAAGTATGGCAATGTAGCCAAAAAGCCACCACTTGTCATGGTAAAAAAAGTAAATTTCACACTATTAACAAAGCGTTAGGTGGGAATTATTACTAGTGATGCGGGTCTTGGTTTATTTTCAGAAGGCAGGTGGTAAAAGAGCAGGTTACAGGGGTACTTCCTCTAGGAGCTTGTCCGAGGATAGGAAGCCGGCTACAAAGCCAGAGAAATTGGCCCATTTCCCCGCTAATTTTCCTTAAATAGCCAGTTGTTCGCAGAAAATGATCGAAAAACTGGTCTCAATTTCGAAGTCTGCGCTTATCTCCACCTTTTTGCTTCGCCTTATATTCTCGGACAAACTCCTAGGGTTCCATCCTTTAAGGTCAGACAACGATCCATCTTTCTGGCAAGGGAGTGATTATGGGTCACCATGACGGTGGTGAGACCAAATTCATGATTTAACTCGCAAATTAAGTCAAAGACCCGTTGACCTGTGACAGGGTCAAGGTTTCCCGTCGGCTCATCGGCAAGGAGAATAGTGGGACGGCGGACAAGGGCCCTGGCAAGGGCCACCCGCTGCTGTTCTCCGCCAGACAACTCGGTGATTGGTTGCTCTAGTTGTCGGGATAAACCAACCTTGCGGAGAAGGTCACTGGCCTCTCTTATCAGTGTTGCTCGGGGCGCACCACTGATAAGTCCTGGCATCATGGTGTTTTCAAGGGCAGTAAACTCAGGTAGGAGATGGTGAGCTTGGAAGACAAAGCCTATTTCCTTGTTGCGGAATGAGGCCTGTTGTTTTTCGTTTGCAACTTCAATGGGTTGGGAATTCAGGGTGAGAGTGCCACTGTCTGGTGAGGACAGGCCTCCCAGGACTTGCAAGAGGGTGGTTTTCCCTGTCCCTGATTCACCGATGATGGCAACCATTTCACCGGCATGGATGGTGAAATTCATCTGCTTTAAAACGGTGATTTTTTCGGTACCACTGGTGAATGTCTTAAGCAGATTACGGGCAACTAGGAGTGGCGTTTGCATGGCTTATGACCTCAAGGCCTTGGCTGGCTCGATACGGGACGCGGTCCAGGCGGGGTAGAGGGTGGCAAGCAGGGTAATCAGGACAGCGGATATGGCGATAATAGTGATATCCGATGGTAATATTTTTATGGGAAGTGTGGTCATGGGGTAGACGTTACCTGGTAATTCAATGAGTTTATAGCGTTGCAATATCTCACAGATGCCAAGCCCCCCGATAAGGCCGATAATGGTGCCGGTCAGGCCGATAATAAGCCCCTCAAACATGAAGATGCGCAGGATTTGTTTCTGGTGAGCACCCATGGCCTTTAAAATGGCAATATCCTTAGTCTTGTCGATCACCACCATGATGAGGGTAGAGACAATATTAAAGGCGGCCACTAGGACAATCAGGGTTAGAATGACAAACATGGCCGTTTTCTCGAGTTTCAAGGCTGAGAAGAGGTTCTGGTTCATGGACATCCAGTCTTTAACGATAAAGAGATTACCAAGATCAAGACGTAAATCCTTGCCGATAAGTCCAGCCCTGTCGATATCGCTGACAGTGACCTCCAGTCCATGGACTGCGGTGCCGGTCTGGAAAAACTTCTGGGCAGTTTCTAGAGGGATATAAACCAGTGATGAGTCATATTCAAACATCCCTGTCTCAAAGATGCCGGTAACTTCAAGGGTTTTGATTTTGGGCAGGATACCGATTGGGCTTAAGGTGCCGGAGGGGGAAAGGAGTCGGAGTTTGTCACCCATCGTGACCCTTAGTTGTCGCGCCAGTTGTATGCCGATGATGATGCCAGGGGTTGCTGTATCATCAGTGACTTTCAAGGAAGAGAGGGAGCCAGCACTTAGTTGTTCTGACAGGGCCAAGACCTTTTCAGCCCGTTCGGGGTCAATACCACGCACCACACAACCAGAGCCGCCCTGACCTGTGGTAATCATGGATTGTCCATAGATATAAGGCATTACGCCAACAACCTCTTTATGGGCTTCAACCGTATTGATGGCAGTTTCAGGATCCTGAATGGCACCGCCAAACTGCTGGATAACGACATGGGCGTTGACCCCAAGGATTTTATCACGGAACTCTTCGCCAAAGCCTGTCATAACAGCAATAACAACAATAAGAGCTGTTACTCCGAGTGCTACACCGGCCACGGAGATAATAGAAATAAGGGAGATGAAACCCTGTTTTTTGGTGGCCTTCAGGTAGCGTAGGCAGACGAAGAGTTCAAAATTCATTAAGTTCTTGTGTGGGCTCAATCCCCTGAGCCAGCTAAGGCTCTTTTTTTATCACGAAGATGTTGCTGGAAGGCACCTGCCCTCGTGGTGCTTAAATAAACTTCAACTAAACTAAACCTGTTTGCTCTCAGGTCGCAGATGGGGAAAGAGGATAACGTCACGAATAGAAGCGGAATTGGTAAGTAGCATAGTTAAGCGGTCAATGCCGATACCTTCGCCTGCCGCTGGTGGCATGCCGTATTCCAGCGCCCTGATAAAGTCATAATCCACCTCGGGCGAGATCTCTTCATCGTTGCCACGATTTATAACCTGATGTTCCAATCGTTCTTTCTGGTCAATGGGATCATTTAACTCACTAAAGGCATTGGCAAGCTCGCGGCCGGTAACAAAGAGTTCAAACCTGTCAGTTATGGTTTTGTCATTATCATTACGTCTGGCAAGGGGGGAGACTTCGGTGGGGTAGGCAGTAATATACGTTGGATTGATGAGTTTTTCCTCAACAAGCAGGTCAAACAACTCCATCTTGGCCTTGCCGGGGCCAGCCTTGTCTTCAAGTTCAATATGTTTTTCCTTGGCAAAGGCGATTATTTTATCCGGATTATCCAGGATATCCTGTTTTATACCGGCGAGTTCAACCAGCGCCTCATCCATGGTGTAACGTTTCCAGGGCGGAGTAAGGTCAACCTCCTGACCTTCAAACTCAATAACCATACTGTTGTTGATCTTTAAACAGATGGTCGAGATCATATCTTCGGTGAGTTCCATAAGGTCTTCAAAGGTGGCGTAGGCCTGGTAGAACTCCAACATGGTGAATTCTGGGTTATGGCGGGTGGACAGTCCTTCGTTGCGAAAATTACGATTAATCTCAAAGACCCGCTCAAAACCGCCGACAAGGAGCCGCTTCAGGTACAATTCAGGGGCAATTCGCAGGTAGAGATCCATGTCAAGGGCGTTATGGTGGGTTTGAAATGGCTTGGCTGTAGCACCCCCGGCAATAGCGTGCATCATTGGTGTTTCTACTTCCATGTAGTTGCGCTCTTCAAGATATTCCCTGACCATACGGATGATCTGGCCGCGCGTCTTGAATACCTCGCGCACCTCGGGGTTAACGATCAGGTCAACGTAGCGCTGGCGATAGCGTTTTTCCACATCCTTTAAACCTTGATGTTTCTCAGGTAGGGGGCGCAGGGATTTGGTGATATGCTGAAAGGATGAAATTTTCAGGGTTGGTTCACCTTTTTTGGTTCGGAACAGTTCTCCGATGCAACCGATAAAATCACCAATATCAAGTTTCTCAAAAACAGTAAACAGCTCGTCCCCGACATCATTTTTACGCAGATAGACCTGACCGCGTCCGGAGCTATCCTGCAGGGTCATAAAGGCCGCCTTGCCAAAATTACGCATAAGCATAATGCGTCCGGCAATTTTCTTTTCGCCTGTGGCCAGTTTGAAATCCTGGTTTGCTGTGGCTTCTGGAGGCAGGATCTCAGCAATAGTATGGCTTGGCTTAAAGGTGTTTGAGTAAAGATCGACACCAAGATCGGCCATCTCTTTGGCCTTATCACGGCGTTGTTGCAAAATTTGATTTAAATCGTCCATTATAATCTCTAATTAATTACAGCAGTTGTTGGTTTAGGTATGTCTAAGCCCGACAGGCTTCTAGGTACTTAAATATTCGTCACGTAGTGTTTTTGATAAATCCCTTGTCATGGTCAGGACTTTTCTTGCGGCTTCTTCTGATAGAGAGCCGGTTCCGCAACTTGGAGTAATAAGTGTCTGTTGTAAAATTCTGGCATAATCCCAGTTCTCATTGCATAACTGTCCTGCCTGATCTTTCCACATGGCGGCTAAGGATTCGGGGGATTCCTGTATGATGTCTTCTTCCCTGCCAGTTGGCACAATACCCCAGGCGATGATGCCACCGCGCTCGAGAAAGGAATATATCTCATTCTTACAGGTGACAAACTTATCAAAGAAGCCGTAGGCATCAAAGTTGATTATGTCATAATCCAGGGAAAGGATGAGGGGCCAGTCAGAGTTTGCGCAGATATGAACTCCATCCAGACCGCCGGCTTTTTTTATAGCAGTGATGACCTCGTTTTGATCCTGTTTGATATCCTCTTTGGAGATGGAAATAAAGGCGGAGGAACCAAGACCTGCAAGGGCCGGCTCATCCATAAAGAGGATAACATTACTGTGTATCTGCTTAAGGAAGCGGACCTGCCAGGCCGCCTTCATGGCAAGTCCCTTGTGGATAATTTCCCTAAGGGTTGGGTCGTAATAACAGGCCCTATTCTCCTGGTCCGTTACGCCGGTAAGAAGGGTGAATGGCCCGGTGATTTGCCCCTTTACGGCGGTCATGGTTGCGGGGGCCGCCTGCTCAAGGAGGGTGTACAGCCCCATGCCATTTCCTTTGGAGACTTGAAACCGGGACTCGAGGAGGTTAGTATCATCCTCTTCGAGGGTGAGGTACTCTTCAAAGAAGGCCAGGGTCTCATCAGCAAAACTTTCTTTTTCGCTATTAAAAATAGTTTTATCAATCGCCCTGTCAAGTCCTGGGAACCCTTCAAGAAACTGGACAAGCATCCCTTCCTGTTTGATCCCTGGGAGCTGTGGCCAGAGGGGGATGTCTGGGGTATATTTAAAGATCCACTCCAAGGCCTTGCTGTGACTTTGCAGGGGGATCGAGCCAATAAGTGTGGCTAGGCCGTTTGCTGAAAATGCGGGTGTAGACATAAAGACATCCTGGTGACAAATTAAGAGGTGGATAACTCGCTAGTAGTTAGTCAGTCGAAAGGTGGTTGTCAATTAAAAATTGACCTGAGGTGGCGTAGGCTAAGGATCTGCTAAAATACGGTTTAAATAATGATTATTTTGCCAAGAGTCGGTAAAACTTTCCTTCTCCACCTTGACTGTTAGCACAAAGTTGATTATTTTCAGGAACCTTAGCGAGAGTGGCGGAATTGGTAGACGCACTGGTCTTAGGAACCAGCGCCTTACGGTGTGGGGGTTCGACTCCCCCCTTTCGCACCATATTAGAGACTTAGGCTCCTCAATTTTCTTTGCAGAAATAAGGAATTGTAGGGAGCTGATCGTGGAGGTAGTCTGATACTTTGCTTGTCTCCACGTTACGTATACCCCGGGCGGGGTAGTTTATTTTCAGGGAAACTCCATCCGTGGAGATTTTTTTTACTTTTTGACCTGGATTGTCAGGTTAGCACCTAATTTAGGTGCCCATTCATTAATATAAGGATTTTTACAATGCAGGTTAGTGTCGAAGAAACCAGTACTTTGGGAAGAAGTCTCTCCGTTGTGATTGCCGAAAAAAAAGTTCAGAAGAAATTGAACAAGGCCTACACCAAGCTTAATAAGGAAGTGTCCATGAAGGGCTTTCGCCGGGGTAAGATCCCCCGCAAGGTCATGGAACAAAGTTATGGTGAGCAGGTGCATAATGAAGTGGCGGATCAGCTTATCCAAGATAGCTATTTTGATGCCCTGGAAGAGACCCGTCTTGAGGCTGTTGTCCATCCTGATGTTCGGGAATTTAAATTTGAGGATGATGGTTCTTTTTCCTACATTGCCGAGATCGATATAAAGCCTGAGTTTGAACTTGGAGAGTATAAGGGGCTTGAAATTGAGATGCCCAGTATTGTCATTACCGATGAAGAGATTGATGCCAAACTTGAAGCCATGCGTCGTGAAAATGCTATGCTTAGCACCGTTGAAGATCGTCCGGTGGCTACTGACGATGTGGTTTCCATTGATTTTACGGCCTATAAGGATGGTGAACTCATGGATAACGTCAAAGGTACTGATTATTCTGTGGATATCGGCTCCGGGCGTAATGGGATAGAGTTTGAGGCACAGCTTATCGGTCTGTCTGTAGGTGAAGAAGGTGTGAAGACTATTGAATTTCCTGGTGATTTTGGCAACCAGCTTCTTGCCGGGAATACCATTGAGTTCCATGTCAAGGTTAATAATATCAAGGGACGCACCTTTGCTGATCTTGATGATGATTTTGCCCAGGAGATGTCTGCTGATTTTAAAACCCTTGATGATCTCAAGGCAGATGTGAAAAAGAATTTTGAAGCCGAGCGTGAAAAGGCTCGCCGGGGTGATCTTGTTGATATCCTCATGTTGAAACTTCTTGAAAATCACGATTTTGATATTCCTGAGCGCCTTGTGGCCCATGAGGTGAGTGATCATATCAAACAACTCGAGGATTCCCTGGAAAAACAGAATATGAACCTGGAGTCTGCCGGTCTGACCCGTGACAAACTTATTGAGGACTATAAGGAAGATGCAACAAAACGGGTGAAGGGCGATTTTATCTTAAAGAAGATTGCCGAAAAAGAGGGTATCAAGGTTGAAGATACGGATATCACCGCAGGGTTTAAGCGTATTGCGGCCCAGTACTCCATGACGGTTGACGATGTGAAAAAATATTATGCCCGCCGCGAAGATCTCCTGCCCTTCATGCATGAAATTCTTAACGAGAAGATCGTTGAGTTTTTGAGCAAGGCTTCTAAAATTAAGTATGTCGACGAAGTTAAGGGCGATAAAAAAGAAAAATAGTTGCGATTGCTACCGGTGATCCTGCCCCATCAGCCAGCTTTGGTGGTGGGGCACCAGTTATATAATTACGGAGAATGTGCATGACTTTGATTCCTATGGTTGTTGAGCAGACCCCCAGGGGGGAACGTTCATTTGATATCTATTCCAGATTACTTAAAGAACGTATTATTTTCCTTGGTACCCAAGTGAACGATGATGTTGCTAATCTGGTGATCGCTCAACTTCTGTTTCTCGAAGCGGATGATCCCGATAAGGACATCACCTTCTACATCAATTCGCCCGGTGGTTCGGTTACAGCAGGGCTTGCCATCTACGACACCATGCAGTATATCAAGTGTGATATAGCCACCCTGTGTATGGGTCAGGCAGCTTCCATGGGAGCCTTTCTCCTGTCCGCCGGAACCAAGGGTAAGCGCCACTCCCTGCCAAACTCCCGGATCATGATTCACCAGCCCATGGGTGGTTTTCAGGGTCAGGCTTCGGATATTGATATTCATGCCAAGGAGATCCTCCGGATGCGTGAGGATTTGAACAAGATGCTTGCCAAGGCAACCGGCCAGACATTAAAGAAAATAGCCAAAGATACCGACCGTGATTACTATATGAGTGCTGTTGAAGCTAAGAAATATGGCTTAATCGATAAGGTGCTGAGTCACCGTGAAGATATTAAGGATACATAATTATGGCATTAACCACAGACGACCCGGAAGTATTATGCTCATTTTGCGGTAAGGCGCAGGATGAGGTGCGAAAGCTTATCGCCGGTCCCAATGTTTATATTTGTGATGAGTGTATCGACCTTTGCAACGATATTGTTAAGGAAGAGCTAAAAATGCCTGTTGAAGGTGAGACTACAACTGCCAATTTAAAACCGCGTGAGATTAAACAATACCTGGATGAGTATATAATCGGTCAGGAGCAGGCCAAGAAATCCTTATCTGTTGCTGTGCACAACCATTATAAGAGGGTGGATGCCAATTACTCCAGTCAGACTGGTGATGTTGAATTGCAAAAATCCAATATCATTCTGATTGGCCCCACCGGCTCAGGTAAAACCCTTGTTGCTCAGACCCTGGCCAAGGTGCTTAACGTACCCTTTTCTATGGCTGATGCCACCACTCTCACTGAGGCTGGTTATGTGGGTGAGGATGTTGAGAATATTCTGGTTCACCTGCTCCAGGCCGCCGACTATGATGTCGAACGGGCTGAGCGTGGCATTATCTACATCGATGAGATTGATAAAATTGCCCGGAAGTCAGATTCTGCCTCCATTACCCGCGACGTCTCCGGTGAAGGGGTGCAGCAGGCACTGCTTAAAATTATTGAAGGAACTGTGGCCTCTGTTCCTCCCAAGGGGGGGCGCAAGCATCCCCAGCAGGACTATGTCAAGATTGACACCACCAATATTCTCTTTATTGTCGGTGGAGCCTTTGTTGGCCTGGATACCGTGGTTAAGAGGAGAAAGGGCACAAAATCCATTGGTTTTGGCGCCAAGGTTGTTGGTGAAGTAAAACAGACCTTGGGTGATATTCTTGCCTCCATTCGTCCTGAAGATCTTCTCCAGTTTGGTCTGATCCCTGAATTTGTTGGTCGTTTGCCCGTGATCGCCACCATGGAGGAGCTTGTTGAGGAAGATTTAATTCGTATCCTGCAAGAGCCTAAAAATGCCTTAACCAAACAGTACCAGAAACTGTTTGAGTTTGATGGTGTCCGTCTGCGCTTTACCGAAGGGGCCTTGACCGCCATTGCCAAGGAGGCCCTGAAACGCAAATCCGGCGCTCGGGGACTACGTTCTGTTATGGAAAAAGCCATGATGGAGGTCATGTATGAACTGCCCTCTGAAGAAAATGTAAAGGAATGCGTGATTAGTGAGCAGGTAGTCTTAAGTGGTGATTATCCCGTCGTTCTGTATGAGAATGAAACCAAAAAAAGTGCTTAATAAATGGGTAGCTTTAAGAAGATAATGTTGTAACCATAAAAAGCACAAAGGGTTGTTCTTCCTTTGTGCTTTTTGTTTTTACAGGTTTACCCTTCCTTCTAAACTTTAAGTAATCAGGTTGTTATGAATCTTATTGATGAAAAGAATACCGAGCAGGCCCCAGGGACCTATCCCATGATGCCTCTCCGGGATATTGTTCTATATCCCCATATGGTGGCCCCCCTTGTTGTTGGTCGTAAAAGATCAATTGCTGCCCTCGAAAAAGCCATGCAGGATCGTACTGAGATCTTTCTTGCCACCCAGAAAGATGGCAATAATGAAGACCCCAAACAGGAGGATGTCTACACCATGGGGACCATTGCCGTGGTGATGCAACTTCTGCGTCTGCCCGATGGGACAATTAAGGCACTGGTTGAAGGTAAACGCCGAGCCGAAGTTTTGGAATATGTAGATAGTGGTGAGTATCTTTCGGTTACTCTGAAGGAGTTTCACCAGGAAAAGGCTATGGATGCCGAGACGGAGGCCTTCCGCCGTGAGACCTTGGCCTCCTTCAGGGCCTATAATAAATTAAACAAGAAGATCCCCAAAGAAATAGGAGCGTCCCTTGCTAAAATTGTCTCGGGTGCCCAGTTTATTGATGTGCTTGCCTCGCATTTACCCCTTAAAACCAAGGCCAAGCAACAGCTTCTTATGATTCTAGATGTCAAGGCCAGGTTTGAAAAGGTGCTGGGGATTCTCCATCAGGAAAGCCAGATTGCTTCACTCGAGGACTCAATTCGTAAACGGGTGAAACAAAAAATAGATAAAACTCAGCGGGATTATTATCTCACCGAGCAGGTCAAGGTTATCCATAAAGAGATGGGGAAGGAGGATGAGGCTGCCTCGGAGATTGCTGAACTTGAAGCTGAAATAAAGGCCAAAAAATTGCCGAAGGAGGCCAAGAATAAGGCCTTGAAAGAGGTGAAAAAGCTCAAGCAGATGCCGCCCATGTCAGCCGAGGCCACGGTGGTGCGTAACTATGTTGATGCCATCCTCTCACTCCCCTGGGCAAAGAAGACCCGTGGGCGGATTAAAATTGCTCAGGCCGAGGCAATTCTTAATGAGGATCATTACGGCTTGCAGGAGCCAAAGGAACGTATCCTTGAGTATTTGGCTGTGCAGGCCCAGGTGAAGAAAATTAAGGGGCCGATCCTCTGTCTGGTTGGCCCTCCTGGGGTTGGTAAGACCTCCATCAGTAAGTCTGTTGCCAGGGCAATGGGGCGGAAGTTTGTTCGCCAGTCCCTTGGTGGCGTGCGGGATGAGGCCGAAATACGCGGGCATAGACGCACCTATATTGGGGCAATGCCTGGTAAAATTATCCAATCCCTGCAAAAGGTTAAGGTGAATAATCCGGTGTTTTGTCTCGATGAAATTGACAAGATGTCCATGGACTTTCGTGGCGATCCATCCTCAGCTCTGCTTGAGGTTCTTGATCCCGAGCAAAACTCCACCTTTGTTGATCATTACCTTGATCTTGATTACGATCTGTCTGATATCTTTTTTATCACTACAGCCAATAATCTCCACAATATTCCTGGGCCCCTGCGTGATCGCATGGAGGTTATTTCCCTCACCGGTTACACTGAAGAGGATAAACTGCAAATCACGAGGAAATATCTGATTCCCAAGCAGTTGCAGGAAAATGGCTTTAAACCAAAGGAAATAATCCTTGATGAAAAGGCTATCATGGATATTATTCGCCGTTACACCAAGGAGGCTGGGGTACGTAATCTTGAGAGAACCTTGGGTTCGGTCTGTCGTAAGATTGCTCGGGAGAAATTAAAGAATAAACCCAAGAAATCTTACAGGGTGACAGTAAAGGGAGTTCGTAAATATCTTGGTGCCCCTAAATTCAGGTTTGGTATTGCTGAAGAGGTTGACCAGGTCGGTTTAACCACAGGTCTTGCCTGGACTGAAGTTGGTGGTGAACTCTTGCAGATTGAGACGGTGCTTATGCCCGGTAATGGCAAGCTCACCATTACCGGGAAACTTGGTGAGGTGATGCAGGAGTCGGCCCAGGCTGCGCTTAGTTATGTTCGCTCTATTTCTCCACGTCTCGGTCTTTCCCAGGAGTTTTATCAGAAACTTGATATTCATATCCATGTTCCCGAGGGTGCTATCCCCAAAGACGGGCCATCGGCCGGAGTGACCATGGCCACCACCATTGTTTCGGCCTTGCTCAGACTGCCGGTTCGTCATGATCTTGGTATGACCGGTGAGATTACCTTGCGGGGCAGGGTGCTTCCCATTGGTGGACTCACCGAAAAATTACTGGCCGCCCGCAGGGGAAATATCTCAACGGTTTTGATCCCGAAGGAAAATGAGAAGGATCTTGAAAAGATCCCTGATAGGGTGTTGAAGAGCCTCACTGTTATCCCGGTCGACCATGCGGATGAGGTTCTTAAAGAGGCCTTGGTGCTACCCGAGGGACAGGATTTATTCCACAATGTTGTCCTAGAACTTTTTGGTGCTGAAATGCTTGCCTGCAGTGATGGTTCTCCGGCTCATTGAACGTTAAAATAGTCTGTTGAGACCGATATGACGAGGGGAAACAGGCGTGTTTGAATCTGATAAAATTTTAATTAAGAAACCATATCTTTTTCGTTGACGTGGAGGGCCTTCCTTGTTAAATATCTCCTCACTTCTGGGGCGATTAGCTCAGCTGGGAGAGCATCGGCCTTACAAGCCGAGGGTCACAGGTTCGAGCCCTGTATCGCCCACCAGATTTTAAATACCCACGGAGCGGTAGTTCAGCTGGTTAGAATACTGGCCTGTCACGCCAGGGGTCGCGGGTTCGAGTCCCGTCCGCTCCGCCATTGTATATATCAAAGCCTTGAAAAGTTAATTCTTTTCAAGGCTTTTTTTATGGGCTTTTCCCTGTCCTGTGGATGGATCCGGTGTGTGGCGGGTATTTTGTTCTTTTTGCACAAGTCAAAATTAGGCTGAGCCTAGGTGTAATCAAAATTAATTAAACAAGATGTTGCCCCTGACCATTGTCCTAGGTTAGGCCAATGGTAGTGTGAGGATGGATAGTGTTTTCCTATTTTACCTATGGGGAAATCAGTGTTATCACGGCGAGTAGAAAAAATAATCTCAGTGTTGCAGGTCATTTGCACGTGTTGTGCTGAACCTCAACCAATAAAAAAATAGATTATGCACATTACTAGGCGAAATTTTATCCACCAGGGAAGTATGTTCATGCTTGGGGCTGGTGTCATCGGTGGCAATATCCCCTCTTTGGCCCACGGGGAGGATGGATCCCCCCAGCCGACAATGATCATTGATCTGAATCGTTGCACTGGCTGCCAGTCGTGTGTGGTGGCCTGCAAGTCTTATAACAAGACGGCAACGGGACAATTCAATACTCGTATTATCCAAGGGGAACAAAGTTCTCCTTTAGCACGTGCCACCTTTGTCCCAGTGCAATGTAACCAATGTAGCGCTCCTCCTTGTATCCCAGTCTGCCCAAACGATGCAACCTTTAAGCTGGGAAATGGTATTGTCGTCACCGACTGGGATCTCTGTACAGCGTCAGGAGAGTGTATCCGGGCCTGCCCCTATGATGCCAGGGCCAGTGACCCCAACTACCAAGATCGGGTGGACAAATGTGATTTCTGCCTGGACAGGATAGAACAGGGTATGGCCCCTGCTTGTGTTGAGGCCTGTTCAGCCGGGGCACGACTCTTTGGCGACAGGGCAAGACCGGATGGCGAATTTGCCGATTACCTGCGTCATAGTCCCCTGGCCGTACGTAACCCAGAGCAAGAGACAGGGCCTACTCTTCTCTATGTCCCCCTGAGTTAAAAAACGATGAAAAACCGCGATACTTCTCTGAAAATTAGCCCTCTTGCAACTCGCCGAGACTTCCTTAAAAATAGCAGGGACTTTCTCAGTCATACAGGGCTTCTAGGCTCCTTCCCAAAAGGCAGCACACTAGGGGCAAGGAAGCTGGGTACCAGCCCGAGAAAGGTTCAACAGACAACAGTTCTTTCCCCAGGTAAGAATAGCCAGGTGGTACACTCGGTCTGTCTTGGCTGTAATGCCCGATGTGGCAATCGTTCCCTGGTAAAAAACGGTAAATTGCTACACTATTCCGGGAACCCTTTCCATCCCTACAATCACCATGGTATGCCGACGCCCTATGGCACCCCTGTGCAAGAGACCCTCGGACTCGCCAGTCCCGTGTGTGGTAAGGCCCTTGATGGCCCCAATTATGTTTATAATCCCTACCGCCTTATCAAACCCCTGAAACGCTCGGGGCCACGAGGCTCCGGTAAATTTCGTCCCATTGACTGGAAAGAGATGATAACCGAGATTGCCGAGGGGGGTAATATCTTCGCGGAGCTAGGGGAGGAACAGGAGGTGGACGGTCTCGGCCACCTGCAAAATGATGAGAATATTGATCAGGAGGCTCCAGAGCTTGGCCCCAAGCGCAATGGGTTTATTTTTATGTCAGGGAGGATGCAGTCTGGACGCAAGGAATTTATTGATCGTTTTGTCAAGGGGGCCATGGGGTCTTGTAACCGTATAGGCCACACCGATATCTGTGGCCTGGGGTTTAGGATGGGCAATCTTGCCCTCAGTGAGAAAAAAGAAGTTGAGTTAAAGGCTGACCCTTGGGGGGCTGAATATATCCTGGTGTTCGGGGCAAATATCTATGAGGCCCTGCAACCTGGAATTAACACCTATGGGGCCGCTGTGGCCAAGAGGCATGCTCAAGGGAAGGTCAAATTTACCGTCATCGATCCCAGGGCTCAGAATAGTTCCACCCATGCCACAGACTGGTTGGCCATAAAACCAGGCCAAGATGGGGCTCTGGCCCAGGGGATAATTCGTAGAATGCTTGAGCGCCACAGTTACGACAAGGCCTATCTCAGGGCACCAAATCCTAAAGCAGCTCAGAGGCTTGGTCATGGCTGTTACACCAATGCCACCCACCTAGTCATCACTGAACCCGGTCATGCCCAAGATCGTAAGTTTCTGCGTATGGCCGATATGGGGGGAGCGGCTGGTAAGGAGGAAGGCGCGGCCTATATGGTTCTTAATGGGGATGGCTCGCCGTTACCCTTTGACACAGTACCTAAGGCCCTCCTCGATGAGGAATGTCTACTTACCTTAGCAAGCGGTCAAAGAGTCAAGGTAAAGACCTCGTTTCGGCTGATGAAAGAGGGGGTGATGGCGCATAGCCTTGCTGAATACAGTCAGTTCTGCGGTATCAGCAAGGCCCAGATCATAAAGACTGCTGACCAGTTTGCTAGCCATGGCAAGAAAGCCGCAGTCTGCCAGTACCATGGAGCCGGAAATTATCCAAACGGCACCTATGCAGCTTACGCCGTGGCCATGCTTAGTTGTCTTGTTGGCAGCGTTGAGCTTAAAGGGGGATATCTCAGCTCAGGCGGGGCTGCTGCCTCGGCAAGCCAGGGAATCTATGATCTCAAAGGGTTCAGCGGTAAACTCTCTCCCAAAGGGGTAAAGATATCCAGAGAAAATGCGGACTATCAGAAAAGTAGTGAGTTTCGGCGGAAGAAAATGGCCGGAGGTACAGGCTACCCAGCCAAGCGCCCCTGGTTTTCTTTCACCAAGGGAGGGCTCAGTGTGGAAAGTCTGAGCGGAATAGATGCTAAATACCCTTACTCCTGTAAGGTTCTCTTTACCTATTTTTACAATCCGCTCTATTCCACTCCGGGGGGGTATCGTTTTAAAGAGACCCTCCAAGGGCATGATAAGGTTCCCCTTCATGTCAGTATCGATACCTGCATTAACGAGTCAAACCTCTATGCCGATTACATCATCCCAGATGTAACCTATGCAGAAGGCCATTACGGATGGTTAACCCCCCATGCCCCTGCCCTGAAATTTACGGGTATTCGGAGCCCCTGTATACAACCCTTAACCGGATCAACTCAGGACGACAGGCCCTTTTGCCTAGAAACCTTTCTCATTGATCTTGCAGAACATATGGGGCTGCCAGGATTTGGCAACGAAGCCATCCTTGACACTGGTGGCATGGCTTATCCTCTGCATCGGGCGGAGGATTTTTACCTGCGGGGATTTGCCAATATCGCCCATGGGGCCAAGGTTCCTCCGGCCAGCGGCTCTGAGGTGGAGTATGTAGAGGCCAACTATCCAGTGGCCCGTTTCAAGGGTATCCTTTCTCCAAGCCAGTGGCGCCAAACATGCTATATTCTGGCCCGAGGTGGCGTCTTTCATACCTATCCTGAGGTCTTTTCCGGAGATCAATTCGAGTCAGGGCTTAGGCGCATCGTCCTCTATAATGAAGAACTGGCCACCACCATCAATTCATTGAGCGGAGACTTTTTTCAAGGCTCGCTTAGCTATCAGCCCCCAAGAGACGCGGCAGGACAAGTTGTCGCTGAACAAGATAGTGCGTACCCCTTTGCCCTTATCACCCATAAAATGAATCTTCATAGCCAATCCCGTACCACATCTCATCGCTATACCATGGAGATTTTTCCTGAAAATTATGTAGTGATGCATTTTCTTGATGCCCAGGATCTTGAGTTCAAAGACCTCGATATGGTGCGGATTAGTTCACGCAGCAATACCACTGGAATCAGTGGTAAGGTAAAGACGACAAGCCTCATTCGCCGTGGATGTGTGTCGATTTCAGCCCATTACGGCCACAGCCAGCTTGGGGCCTCAGCCCTTCCTGTCACCGGGGCTGACACCGTCTTTTTGGGAGGGAAGGGCATTGGCAACGAAGAGGGCCTCTTTGGGGATCCTAAACGGGGGACGGGAATCAACCCGAACCTTGTGTCTCGACTGGATGAACACTTGGGTTATACTCCCCTCCTTGACCTGACGGGTGGTATTCCAGATTTCAGTACAACAAGGGTAACAATAACTCGGGAATCTTGATATTTCTCTCCGAGGACTCGAAGAGAATAGGGGGCTAAAGGGAGAGGATGCAGGAGGCAAGGCTCTGCCTAGATCAGGGGACACGTGGTGTGACATGGAGAATAATATTGGTATTCCCTAAGTAAAAAATATAGACTTAAGCCATGCTAAACGACACCATTAATAAAAGAATTTTTAGGAATATAGGTCTTGGTGGACTCCTTATCTCTGTTCTGGTCGGTCTTGTGGTCTATTCTGTAGAGCATGGAAAGATTGATGATTATGTGGGGGGATTGGCAGAAGAGGACTCTGTCATGTATGCTAAGTACTATGAGGATTATTATGCCAATCCCTCGGAGAGCTCCCTTGGTATTTTACAAGACAGGGTTAGTGCCAGTATTGATCCTGACAAATTTATTTTAGTTGAAATTTATGATGAAGATATTCAGCGTCTTATTCTTGAGTGTATACCAGATATTGCAGAGGTAAAACAGGATCTGGAGACCAATTTTGCTGATTTTAAGATGCAGGGGGAAGTTGCCCACCAGAAGTCGGTTATAAATGAAGAGTTATACATCAAGGTCATGTCTCCTCTTCGTGACCTGAGTAGCGCGAAAGTTATTGGTCATTTTGAAGGAATATATCATGTCAGTGAGGTGAAGATTGCCGCCATCAACCGGCAGATTTTCTTTTATATTGTCCAGTCCATGCTGATTACCATTGTAACCACCATTTTACTCTATCCTATCATATACAAGCAGAATCAGAAGCTGGCGTTACTCTCAAAAGAGTTATTGCATTCAAATATTAACACCATTAAGTCTTTGGGTAACGCTATTGCCAAGCGGGATAGTGATACTAACTCCCATAACTACCGGGTGACAATTTATGCGGTTAAATTGGCGGAGAGGTTACAGGTGGGCCGCAACCAGATGAGAGCCTTGATAAAGGGGGCTTTCCTCCATGATGTCGGCAAGATTGGTATTAGTGATGCAATCCTCATGAAACCTGGCAAGTTAACTAAAGACGAGTTTGCCGCCATGAAGTTGCATGTCGAGCTGGGTGTAGAGATTCTCAACCGCAACAGGTGGCTTGAGGATGCAGTAGATGTTGTACTTTTTCACCACGAAAAATTTGACGGTAGTGGCTATATGAAGGGGGTGGCAGGTGAAAGTATACCCTATAATGCGAGGATATTTGCAATTGTTGATGTCTTTGACGCCCTCACCTCAGCCAGGCCTTATAAGAACGCTTTTTCCATTGAGGAGTCTTTATCAATAATGCAGGAAGGGGCAGGGGCGCATTTTGATCCACGACTTCTTAAGACCTTTAGGGGGCTTGCGCAGGATCTGCACAAGCAGGTAAACTTGCTTAATAATGAACAAAAACTAACCAAATCCCTAGATAAACTTATCGGCAACTATTTCAGTGTAGGGGATTAATCTGTCAGAGCTTGGTGGGGTATCCCCATAATTCATTGTTGTTGTCTGGTTGAGCATATGCCCGCCATTATGCCCCCCGTAGTTGCCTCGTCCACAGCCTGCAAAAAGCAGGGCCAAACCTAGAATAAGTGCTATTGGTAAAAATATTTTCATAATATATCTCCTAAATCTGCTTTAATCTGTTAGCAAAAGACCGTGTGCCACCATGATTCGCATACTGGGACGGCAAGTTATGTTTACCTCTTGAAATATATCCACGTGTCATTATACCTGTCGTAGTACCCCCTTCTGTTTTCTGACAATTTGTTGGGGGTTGTTGATGTCTTAACCTCGGTTATTTGGGGCGTCGGAGTCTCTTTTTGCCCTTTGGCGCTTACTGATTGTGTGGCGGCAATAGTAGATCCTAGAAGGGTTACTGTTACGATAACGATAGCTTTTTTTGAGATGTTCATGTTCGTACTCCTGTGTATTTCGTTGGCAGTGGCCAGTAAATTAAGGGTCGGCATTGTGAACCAGGTTTGTTGGTTGTACTAGGATAAATAGCATTGATCGTGCCAAACGTGGCTGCGGTTTTATACGGGGAAGTGTAACGATCTGTTTATACGGATGATATGGCGTGTTTTAAAGAAACACATTGGAGACATCCTGAGTAGGTTGTCTCAGAATTAGACAGAGTACATCCTAGTTTATTGTGAGAGTGTCCATTTATGAGGCAGTGTGCAGCGGACATTCTCCTAGGGTGGGTGATGTTATTCTATATAATCAGGACAGGCCGTAATCCTTAATCTTGTTTTGCAGGGTCTGGCGGGCAATACCTAGCTTTTTTGCCGTTTGAGATTTGTTGCCATTGGTTTGGGCGAGGACGTTTTTAATCATCTCCCGTTCCATATCACGCAGGGTAAGGCCATTACTTGAAACAGGAAGACTGGTCTCTGTCTGAGTTGTCTTTGGTTGTAGTTGCGGAGGCAGTTCGGCTGGTGTGATCTGTTCTCCATGGCAGAGGATAACGGCTCGTTCCATACAATTTTCCAGTTCACGAATATTGCCAGGCCAATCGTGTTGCATCAGGATATTAAGGGACAATGGGTGAATTGAGCGAATATCTTTCTTGTTTTTCTCTGTGTAACGCTTAAGGAAGAAGTGGCTTAGATCAGGAATATCACTTGTTCGATCCCGCAGGGGGGGGAGAACAACAGGGATAACGCAAAGTCTGAAAAAGAGATCCTGGCGGAAATCACCAGATTTAACCATGGCCGCAAGATCTCTGTGGCTTGCCACAAGCAGACGAACATCCACTTTGATGACCTTGCTGCCACCAAGGCGTTCCAGCTCGCCCTCTTGTAACACCCTCAGGATTTTGGCCTGGGTTGGTAAGGTCATATCACCAATTTCATCAAGGAACAGGGTGCCGTTATGGGCCTGTTCAAAACGACCTTTACGTTGCTCAGAGGCCCCGGTGAAGGCTCCTTTTTCATGACCAAAAAGTTCACTTTCAAGAAGATTGTCATGTAATGCCGCACAGTTAACCTTGATAAAGGGTTTGTCTTTACGTAAACTGTTTTCGTGAATTGCCCCGGCAATAAGCTCTTTTCCGGTACCAGACTCCCCACCAATCAGCACCGTGGCATCAGACGGTGCCACCATACTTAGAGTGGCAAACATATCCTGCATGGCCTTACTCTGGCCAATAATATTGGTAAATGAGAAGTGTTGATGTAGTCTCTCTTTAAGTTGTTTATTCTCCTGCTTTAGATCTTCAACGTGCAAAGCCTTGGCAATCACAATTTCAAGCTCATCGGTGTCGATTGGTTTGGTCACATAGTCAAAGGCTCCACGGCGCATGGCAACAACAGCGGTCTCCACCGAAGAGAAGGCGGTAATAACAATAACCGGCACCAGGTTGCCCGCCTCTTTTAGGGCAGTTAAGGTGGCTAGGCCATCCATCCGTGCCATTTTCATATCAAGGAGGATAATGTCGATTTGGTGTTCGTCGATAATATCTAAAACCTGATCGCCATCGTCGGCCTCAATAATTGCAAACCCGTCACCGGCAAGGTTTGCCTTGAGCATGGTTCTATGGGCCCTATCATCATCCACAAGGAGTATGGTTCTCTTTCTTTCAGCCATTATTTAATCCTTTTTTTAGGCGTTGCTAAAAATAATATCAATTCTAGTACCGTGCCCTGGCGAAGATGTCACTTCAAAATAACCATGATGACTTTCTATAATTTGATGACTCACAGCAAGACCAAGGCCGGTACCTGTTTTTTTGGTGGTAAAAAATGGGTCGAACATCCGCTCCCTTTCGTCAGCCGTCATTCCCTTGCCGGTGTCCTGCACCCATAATCTGAGACCTTTGCCATCTTGTACGGCGCCAAGCTCAATGCAACCATCTTTAAGAGTTACTTCCATGCTGTTTTTTATAAGATTTATTAAGACCTGGAGGAGGAGATCCGGGTCAGCCTGCATGGTTAAATCGGTTGAGCATTCTATTCTTAATCCTTTTTGCTGAGCTATAAAATCTTGTTCCAGTAAATTATGGGTCTTGTTTAACAGGGAGCAGAGACAAATCTCCTGCATCTCAGGTTCGCGCGGCCGGGCAAATTGCAGTAGGGCGGATATCGTATAATTTAAGCGATCCACTTCGCCAATCATAAGTTCCGCATATTCTCGGCCATCGTCACCTTTATTAAACTGCTTACTGAAGAATTGGGCAAAACCCCGCAGAGTTCCCAGTGGGTTTCTGATCTCGTGGGCAATGCCTGCTGCCATTTGTCCAAGGGCTGCAAGGCGTCTGGATCGTTCAAGTTGTCGTTCTATGGCACGAATATCACGCATGTCACGCAGGATAAGAACGGTGCCGATATTTTTACTATCCTCATTTAGCAGGTTTGAACTGCTGACATTAACCGGGATAATGTCACCGTTTTCATGGGGGAAGTCGAAGGGTTGGTCTCGCAGAGGTTGTTTTATGGTAATGAGCGCCTGGGATAACTCGGCAAACACCTCGCTTATCTCGGCATTATGGAGTGAAGAAAACCTAGTTCCAGCAAGGTTAATGGCCTCCTCATTAAAGGATACAATCTTATTTTCCCGGTTTAGGGTAAGAAGTCCTGCGGGCATACTACGAATAACGTTTTCGGTATACAGTTGCAGGTTGGCAAGCCTGGTTCTCGCGACCCGCATGCCATGGTAAAGGTACAGAAAATACAAACAGGTGCAACTCAGCAGGAACAGAAGGCCGCCCATAAGCAGACGGTGGCGGACATCCTCCTGTCTGGCATGATTAAAATCTGTGGTTTGGAGGCCTATATAGATGAGATAGTTCCCGGGGATTTTTTCAGTATATTTGCCACTATTATGAAAAGGCTTGAAGGGGGCGATAAGTTCAAAGATCTCCGCATTCTCCATCAGGGCTGTATAGGGTGTTAGTCTGGTCTGTATTTCTCCAGGGTCTGGACGGTTGCTGGTGTTAAGCCAATTCCCAGCTGTGGTGATAACACGGTTGTTTTCATCGACTATTCGAATATAGGCAATGGCGTTGGTGATTGAGTGTTCATCCACCAAGGCGTTTAAGGGGTTTTCCTGGGTTTGGTCGTGGTGCAATAATATTGTCCCAGCGCTGGATTCCAGGATCTTGATTAGAGCAAGGCCCTCTTTTAGCAGGAACGATTCCATGATCTCCTGTTCCCTGCGAATATTGTTGGTGGTCATGATGGCCAGGATATTGGCCAGTAAAATGCTTGCCAGTAAAAGGCCAAGGGCTATTTTAGATATTTTAAATGGTTGTTTTTCCTTGGGTAACATCAAGTTGCTCCTCTGTTTTTGTTACACTTTTGGTGCAAAGGAAAAGTCTCTCTCTGATTATTGCAACTCTTTAGGAGTCTTGCCTGACTGTATAGCAATAGGACACCGTATTACTCTTTTGTTTGTCAAACTGACCAAGATTTAGACATTCAAAACTTGGCGTTCTCGTGGAAAATAAATATAAAAACTATCTGTAACTCAATGATATTAAAAGGAATTGTTTTTTTGTATCCAGGCTGATAGCAAGTTTGGCACGGTGCCTGCTCTTAGCATAAAACAACAGGGCAATAATGCTTGCTAAATTAAACAATGAGGAAATGATCATGGACAATACAAAAGAAATCACAAAAAAAGCCAGTCAGGTTAGAACCGTTATCTCTGTAGCCATGCCAACCGTTGGCGAGCGTTTGAGTCTAAGTGTCCTGGTTCTTACCCTGGGCTCTGCCAGCCTCGTCAGTCTCTGGAGTTTTGCAGGTCTTATCGGAGCCGTCATCAGCAGTGGCCCGGTTGGTGTAGTTAGTGGTCTGATCACTGCCCTCACCGGGATATAGTTTGATAATTTCACTTAGGTGTATCCCCCCACTTATATTGCCAGGCAGGGAGAAGTTGCGATGACCAAATTTAATGAAAACAGAGTTGATGTGGTACTCGCAATCACTATTGGCGCCGGAAACTTGATTTTTGAGGGTACGGTAGCCAATATATCAGCACATGGTTTCAAGGTTATCGGCCTTCCCTTGCGCTTTGATCCTCAGGAGAAGAATATACAGACTATAATTGCCACTCATCAGGGGAATTTCAGACTGAAGGTTCAGGTGCGATGGCTGATAGTTACTAACCAGACACTAGAAGTTGGTTTTGAAATAATAAATCATGGTGATAATTGGCTACAGTTTATTGAAGGGCTTGAACCTCAAATTCCTCCTCTGCCAGGAAAGTTACTGCCTCCTGCTGCGTTTACGATAAATCCATCGGTCTATTCTGGAGTGTAATAGCAGTGCAGAATAGACCAATGAGCTCCAGTTGTAATCGCTAATTAATGTTGGTCTGCTCCGCCATGGGTATGGGCGGAGTGATCCAGATCTCCTGAATATGTACCATTTGCAAGATTAATCGTTTTGGTGGCCCGGTACTTATGCCGTGAACGCAGGTTGTCGCGCCCGGCACCGTAGGCAAAGATAATCTTTGTGTCAGCATCTGGCTGAATCACACTATCTTCAGGGTCTCCGGAGTTAAGGGGAATGGTGAACTCCAGGGTTGTAACCCCGGCAATCTCTGAGCCGGTCTGGTTTGTGATATTGTTGTTCTTATCTTTTCTGTGGCCTGTTTCTCTAAAGCCAAAGTCATCACTTATTACAACTTCATCTTTTGTGACATAGCCAATAATGATATTGGCGTCTTGCATGCGGTTGCTTGGGTTGAAGCCCACCGCAACCCAGCCTGTGGTTTTTGCCCTAATCTTGATATCAAGATTAGGGCCATTGACCGTCCAGGCAAAGGTCATGTTGTCATCTTGCATTTCATGGTCATACTCCCTGGCAAAAGCGTTATTTAGAGGGATAGCAAGCAGGAGGCTGAGGGTTAGGATAATGGAAATTTTGTTTAGTACTGGCATGACTTGTCCTTTGTTTTAGTTTGATCTTTTTCGCAATACGAAGTGGGCTGTTTTTAGCCGTATAGGAGTTGCCCCCCTGAAAAGCCAAGGCCTATGGCTGTAAAGAGACAGACAATATAGATTAGTAGCATGGCTTTTGCGGGTCGTTTGTCGCGGCCCATTTTTACTGCCAGGGTAAGTCCCGTTGTCAGGACCACGGCGAGTACCATCTTAATGATGATAAGGGTTTCATATCTGCCATCGAAACTATGTTGCCAATCCAACATTCCGGCAAGTGCGGTGGGAATAACAAAGAGAAGACCGAGGACTGAGCAGTGAAAGGCCGATCTGGAAAAATTCTTGTCCGGCCACTTCAGGGCCGCAATTCCAAAAAAGAAAGAGCCCATAACCATGCCCATAGGGATATGGGTCAGGGCCGGATGGAGTGGGTGATTAAATCCCACTTGGCTTAATAATGTGTAGATAGATTCAATCATCGGTCTAATGCCTCATTTTGTTCTGGTGGATAACAGCAAAGAGCAGACAACAACAGTACAGCTTACCCCATGGCAATTGTCAAATATTATTATTGAGAATGTTTGCTGTCTAAAAATAAGACAGTTTTCCCCCGCGAGCCAGCTCGCACTGTCTATAATTTAGGCATGTGGCAACACCTTTTACCTCTGCAAATCATTTTTTTGCCCCCTTAACTCCATACTTTGTTGTTTATTCTAGTGCTTTGTAGAATAAACAACATATTATGGCACGGTGTCTGCATTTTTTTGTAAAATGAAATCTTAATTTGACTTTGCCAAACCCTTAGTTCTAAACTGAGACAGTTTGACTGTTTAAATCTATTGTTTTGAGGATGTTACGATGAATTATATTGCCCAAACAACAAAGAATATGGATCTGGCGTCTGATGACCTTGAAAAAGCTGTTTTAAAAAAAGGTTTTGGTGTTCTCCATGTCCATGATTTGCAGAAGACCTTAAAGGCTAAGGGCGTTGAACTTGCAGATGGTTGCAGGATTTTCGAGGTGTGTAACCCCAAAATAGCGTCCCGGGTTCTTGGTTATGATATGCGCCTGAACATGGCGTTGCCCTGTCGCATTTCTGTATGGCAGGAGAATGAGAATACCTTTGTTGGCATGATTTCTCCCCAGGCAATTCTGGCTTTAATATCTCAATCTGAGGAATTACTTGCCGTGGCAGATGAGGTGTCTGAAATACTAAAAAGTATTATCGATGCAGCTGTATAGAGTTGTTTAAATTCAAAAGGTGTCCAATGAAATCCCGTATCCGCTCGCCACTTTATATCGTGTTTAGCTTGTTTCTTTTATCAATATTACCTCTGCCGGTTTGGGCTGCGGAGCTTTTGTCCCTTGATGCGGCAGTGCAACAGGCCTTGGCTGAGAACCCAAGCCTTGCGGCGATCAAGGCCAGAAGTGAGGCTCTAAGCCATATCCCGGATCAGAGGGGAAGTCTTCCCGATCCGCAACTCACTCTGCGGATGGCCAATTTACCCCTGGACTCGTTCTCCACGACCCAGGAGGGTATGACCCAGATGCAGGTTGGTGTAGCACAGGCCCTGCCTTATCCTGGTAAACTTGCTCTTTTAGCCGAATCTGCCGAAGAAGAGAGTCTTGCCGCCAAGGCCGATGTGGATGAACAGCGTTTGCTTCTGGTACGGGATGTGAAAACCGTGTGGTGGAATATCTTCTTTCTTGACCGCGCCCTGGAGGTGGTTAATCGTAACCAGGAGTTACTGCGCCAGTTTGTTATCATTGCCCAGACTAAGTACAAGGTTGGCAAGGGGTTGCAGCAAGACGTCTTGCTGGCTCAGCTTGAGCTGTCAAAACTTCTTGATATAAAAATTGATTTAAACAATAAACGCCAAAATCAGGTGGCAAAATTAAACACCTTGCTCAACCTCTCTGTGGAGCAAACGGTAAGGTTGCCAAGGACTCCAGAGGTTCCACTCCCACAGTTACTGCCCGTTAATAATTTGCAGACAAAGGCCCAGGAGATCCGTCCTCTACTTCGTAGTAAGAGCAAAAAGCTTGCGGCGGCAAAGACCAGGGTGGAACTGGCCCACAAGAACTATTATCCTGATTTTAAGGTTGGAGCAGTATATGGCTATCGGGATGGTGATAATCCCGATGGTTCCAGCCGAGCTGATTTTGGTTCTCTGGCATTTTCCATGAGCCTGCCGTTTCTGGATACCACCAGTGAGGATAATTTTCTTAGTCAGCGCAATAAAGAAAAAATAAGGAGTTCCTTTAACCTGCGTAATGCTCGCAACCTGGTTGCGGTACAGGTGCGCACAGGGGTGAATGATTTTGAGCAGATGGCTGAAAAGGCGGAGCTGTTCAGGAGTGGTATTATTCCCCAGGCCCGGCAAACGGTGGATTCGATGCTTGCCGGATATCAGGTGAACAAGGTGGATTTTTTGAATCTGATCCGGGTACAAACTTCATTATATAATTATGAAACAAAATACTGGCAGGCCATTACCAGCGCCAATCAAGCCCTAGCACGACTCGTTGCTGCTGTGGGCGAGGAGAATATCCATGAATAAGACTCTACTGACTATTATTATTTGCGTAACAATCGCCCTCGGGGCTGGCCTTGCCGGTGGCTATTATTTTGCCGGAACAAGGAGCAGTACGGGGCAAGTAGTTACTCCGAGCGATACATCCCCCGCCACGGCCAGTGCTGAAAAAGAAGTTCTCTTCTACCGAAACCCCATGAACCCTGGCGTCACCTCCCCGGTTCCTGCCAAAGATACCATGGGCATGGACTATATCGCGGTGTACGCCGATGGCGGTGCTGCTGATAACGGCCCTGCCGGCACGGTTACCATTGATCCGGTTATGGAACAGAATATTGGCGTGCGAACCACCATCGCCAAGGAGCAGGTGCTCTCCCGGACAGTTCGAGCGGTGGGGCGTATAGCCTACAATGAAGAGAAATTGTATCGTATCCATCCAAAGGTTGAGGGTTGGATTGATGAGTTGTTTGTTAAGCAGACCGGTGAACAGGTTGGAGTGGACACCATGCTTTTAGCCATCTACTCACCGCAACTGGTAGCAACGCAGCAGGAATATCTACTGGCCCTTAAAAATGCCAAGGTTTTAGACAATTCATCATTTCCGGATATCCGTGAGGGTGCTATTGATCTGGTTAAAAGCTCTAAAAGACGTTTGGAACTGCTTGACGTTCCTGCCCATCAGCTTAAAGATCTCACCGAAAAACGGGTGGTCAAAAAGGGATTACACATTCATTCCCCCTACAGTGGTGTGGTGATGAAAATAGGGGTGCGAGAGGGCGAGTTTGTGACCCCGAAAACAGAACTGTATATGCTGGCTGATCTGTCTAAACTCTGGGTCTTTGTTGATGTGTATGAGTATGAACTACCTTGGGTTAAAAAGGGAGATATAGGCGAAATGACTGTTGTGGCCGTTCCAGGTAGGACTTTTGTTGGTAATGTTACTTTTATTTACCCCTATATGGAAAAGAATACCAGGACTGCACGGGTTCGTTTGGAGTTTGATAATAAGGAAGGTCTTTTGAAACCTGATATGTTTGCCAATGTTGTCCTTAAGGGTGGTAAGCATATTAAGTCTATTGTTGTACCCACTGAGGCCTTGATCCGTTCAGGTAGTAGGACCCAGGTCTTTATTCAACGAGAAAAAGGCAAGTTTGAGCCTCGGGAAGTTACCGTTGGTATTTCCACGGCTGGTCTTAGCCAGATTTTGTCAGGGATTGCTGAAGGAGAAGAGGTGGTGGTTTCAAGCCAGTTTCTTATCGATTCAGAATCAAAACTGCGTGAGGCCACAGCCAAGATGCTTGAGGCTCGTGAGGCTACGAGTGCTGCGCCTGAGGATATGGCAGATATGGACATGGATGATATCTCCTTTGACGATGTTGCTGCAGACGAGGTGGGTAAATGATAAAAAAAATTATAGATATTTGCCTTAAGGACAAGCTCCTTGTCTTTATCGGCACTGGCATCATAATTGCCATCGGCATCTGGTCGGTGAGTAAGACGCCCCTTGATGCTATCCCTGATCTCTCCGATGTCCAGGTGATTGTCTTTACAGAATATCCGGGCCAGGCCCCCCAGGTGGTTGAAGATCAGGTTACCTATCCCTTAACCACAGCCATGCTCTCGGTGCCAAATACCAAGGTGGTTCGGGGCTATTCTTTTTTCGGTGTCTCCTTTGTTTACATTATTTTTAAGGATGGAACCGATATGTACTGGGCCAGAACGCGAGTTCTTGAGTATCTGAACTATGTTCGTTCCCGCCTGCCGAGTAGTGTTTCACCGGCCCTTGGCCCTGATGCCACAGGGGTTGGCTGGATCTACGAATATGCCCTGGTTGATCGCACCGGCAAATATGACCTTGCCCAGCTTCGTTCCTTGCAGGACTGGTATCTGCGCTACCCCTTGCAGACGGTGGAAGGGGTAGCGGAGGTTGCAGCAGTTGGTGGCTATGTAAAGCAGTATCAGGTGGAGGTTGATCCCAATGCCCTCCTGGCCTATAAGATTCCCTTAAGCAAGGTGAAAAGGGCCATTCAGCGTTCCAACAACGATGTGGGTGGCAAGCTTATTGAGATGGCCGAGACCGAATACATGGTGCGGGGCCAGGGGTATCTTAAAGGTATTGAAGATCTGAAGGAGATACCGGTCGGAGTTGACGAAAATGGCACGCCGATCCGCTTGCAGGATATTGCTGAAATTCACATCGGCCCGGAACTGCGTCGCGGCCTTGCTGAATTAAACGGTGAGGGTGAGGTTGTGGGTGGTGTGGTGATTATGCGCTACGGTGAAAATGCCCTGGTGACTATCGAGAGGGTGCGCGAAAAACTTGCAGAACTGGCCAAAGGGCTTCCTGCTGGCGTTGAGATTGTCCCGGTTTATGATCGTGGCTCACTTATTGAGCGGGCGGTGCATAATTTAAAGATAAAGCTCATTGAGGAATCCATTGTTGTCAGTGTGATCTGTGTCCTCTTCCTCCTCCATGCAAGATCAGCACTTGTGGCCATTTTAACCCTGCCAGTTGGAATTCTTATGGCCTTTATTGTCATGCGGTTCCAGGGGGTTGATGCAAATATAATGTCCCTTGGTGGTATTGCCATTGCCATTGGTGCCATGGTGGATGGGGCCATTGTTCTTATTGAAAATGCCCATAAACATCTGGAACTTGCTGGTAATGCCAAGGGTGAAGAACCCCTGACCAATGATGAGAGGTGGCAGGCCATCCGCGAGGCCTCCCATGAGGTTGGCCCGGCCCTGTTCTTCTCACTTATGATTATTACCGTATCGTTCTTGCCGGTGTTTACCCTGCAAGCCCAGGAGGGACGGCTCTTCTCTCCCCTGGCCTTTACCAAAACCTATTCCATGGCAGCCTCAGCTATTCTGTCGGTGAGTCTGGTGCCGGTTCTTATGGGTTATTTTATTCGCGGTAAGATCCTGCCCGAGGCAAAAAATCCGGTTAACCGTTTCCTGCATTTTATTCACCGCCCTGTTCTGCGTCTTGCTATAAAATTCAAGTGGTTGACCCTGGCCGGGGCAATTGCCTTGCTCGCCGTAACCTTTTACCCTTTAAGCCAAACGGGTAGTGAGTTTATGCCGCCTCTTGATGAGGGTGATATCCTCTATATGCCGACAACATATCCGGGTATATCCATCACCAAGGTCAAGGAGTTGCTCCAGCAAACCGATAAGATTATTAAAACCTTTCCTGAGGTTATGTCGGTCTTTGGTAAGGTTGGTAGGGCTGATTCAGCCACGGATTCTGCCCCTCTTGCCATGCTTGAAACTACTATTCGTCTTAAAGATAAGGAATTATGGCCTGATCCCTCTAAATCCACCAAGGAACTCATGGCTGAGATGGATGCCGCCATCAAATTCCCTGGGGTTGCCAACGCCTGGACCATGCCGATCAAAACCCGGATTGATATGCTCTCAACCGGTATCAAGACCCCCATCGGTATTAAGTTAAGTGGCCCGGATCTTAATGTTCTTGAAAAGGTTGCCGGCGATATTGAAAAGGCGTTGGTTGAAATGCCGGATACCCTGTCGGCCTTTGCCGATAAAGCCGCCGGTGGTTATTTTCTAGACTTTGATATTGATCGGGTTGAGGCCTCCCGCTATGGGCTTACCACCGGTGATGTGCAGGATGTGATTCAAACTGCCATTGGCGGGATGAATGTCACCCAGACCGTTGAGGGACTTGAACGCTATCCGGTGAGTGTTCGTTATCCCCGTGAGTTGCGGGATAATATGGAGCAACTCCAGCGGGTGCTTATTCCCACTCCCACCGGGACGCATATTCCCCTTGGCATGGTGTCAAAGCTGAAACTTCGGCGGGGTGCGCCGGTCATAAAGACCGAGAATGCCCAGACCAATGCCTGGATTTATGTGGATATCAAGACCTCTGATATTGGTGGTTATGTAACCCGTGCCAAAGAGGTGGTCGCAAGCCAGGTTAAAATTCCATCTGGGTATAACTTAATATGGTCGGGCCAGTTTGAATATATGGAACGGGCGGCTGAGCGTTTACGCGTTGTTGTTCCGGCAACCCTGCTCATCATCTTCTTGCTCCTCTACTTGAATTTTAGAAATGTCAGTGAACCCATTGTGGTAATGCTCTCCATTCCTTTTGGGCTGGTGGGGGGGATCTGGCTTATCTATCTCCTTGGCTTTAACCTTTCGGTGGCGGTGACGGTTGGCTTTATTGCTCTCGCCGGGGTGGCTGCCGAAATTGGCGTACTGGTGCTGTCTTTTATCGACCATGAGGTTGATCGCAGGCGTAAGAGACATCCAAAATTAAAGCTTTCTAGTGAGGAAATTATGGATGCTGTGTTCACCGGTACTGCTGAGCGGGTAAGGCCAATAGCCATGACTGCTACGGCTATTATAGCCGGTCTTCTGCCTATTATGTGGGGTACAGGAACCGGTTCAGGGGTTATGCAACGGATTGCCGCACCCATGGTGGGTGGTATGGTCACGGTAACGGTTCTTAGTCTTTTGGTCTTGCCTATTATTTATGGGATGGTCCTGCAGTTTAAAGAAAAAATCAAAAAATAAAAGAGGTGAAATGATGCGTAGAGTGATAATTATGTTAAGTCTGGCAACCCTTCTATTCCTCCCCATCCAGGCGTTGGCCGAGGTGGATCATAGCACTGGAGGCCATACACCAAAACTTGCAGGGCAGCAGAAGGTTGGCGATATGTTCCTTGAAAAGAAGATGATTGATGGCTACCACGTCTCCTTCCACATTATGAAGGCTATTCCGGGGCAGGAACATGGTGGAAGCCATAATGTGATGATTAAGGTGGAACAGAACGGAGCTGTGCTTGGCAATCTGCTGATTAACTCCAAGGTGAAAAACGCTGCTGGCAAGGCGACACAAAAACGCTTAATGAAGATGGGGGATTGGTATATGAACGGTTATGACTTAGGGGAAAAGGGGCAATATATGGTTATGATTCTCTTTAAAACCGCTGATGGTAAGAAACACAAGGGTATGGTGTCCTATCCCGGCAAATAGTTTTTTAGCAGGGTTCTTTCCCATGTTATAAAAATGATCTCTTAACTTTGCAGCTAAGTATCACGTTGCGCATAAGAAAAGGCCATCCCCCTTACGGAGGTGGTCATTTCTTATTATCTCATAACTGACATGGGACAATAAAGAATCAATTCTTGAGGGCGTAGTGCAGGTTCTAAATCATAGTTTTGAGAGTTTCGCCTTGGCAATCTTCGCCTGTTCTGATTTGGGATAATAGCTTAGAACATCCTTATACAGCTTCTTCTGCACCATTTTGTCGCCAAAATGACCAAATGCTTCGGCCTGTTTCAATAAGGCCTCCGGTGCCTTGGGGTGTTTTGGGTAATCAGCGACGATATGTTGAAATTCAAGAACGGCTCCAGAGTAATCACCATCCTTTAAACGGCTGGCTCCAAGCCAATATTTGGCATTGGGTAAAAGTTTATGGGAGTTATTCTGTTCCAGGAAAAGACTAAAGCTGGCAATAGCAGCCTTGTAGTTCTCGGCCCGATACTCACTAAGACCCTTGTCGTATAACTTTTCGGCCGGGGTTTTGGCGGTTGTTGCGGTATCTTCTGGTTTAGGTGTTGGTGTCAGCACTGGCTGAATGGACTTCTTTTTGTCGGCATTCCGGAGTTTTTTCATTCGGGGGCTGATCTTTTTTACCCCTGAGCTGTCATGGGTTGCGGCATATTCGGCCTTTGCTTTCTGGCGGGCCAGTTCAATTTCAAGGGCTCTCTGCCTGGCAAGGACAGCTTTCTTTCGGGCCTTTTCCTGCTTAAGTTTGGCTTCCTGTTCCAGGGTCAGAGATATTGACGAGACTTGCGACGTCGTGGTTTGCAACAGCTCCAGTGTCTTTTTATCCTGCTCTTCAAGGAGGGCCACCTTTGCATCCAGTTCCCTTTGGGAATTTTGGTTTTCCTCAAGGAGGGCACGGTTCCGATGGGTTGCCTCTTCTATCTGACCCTTAATTTGCAGTAGTTGGTTTTTGAGCTGATCAATACTCGTTGCTACTTCGGCCTGTTGGCGTTGCAAGGTTTTGGTGTATTCTCCGCCTCCTTCTTTAAGTTGGCTGAGCTGTTGCTCCATCTCAACAATGCGATTGTTTTGATTTCGCACCTTGAATTGGAGGTTTTTATGATCCTGGGTTGTTACACAACTTGTCATAAGAGGCGCAAGGCCAAGGAGAAGAGTACAGGTGAGAAGTGTTTTTTTTGCCATAAGATAGTCTCAAAAGGGATGGTTACGGGTATAAGGATGTAAAGACCAGCTGATTTTACTCTATATCCTTGAGGTTCTCTACATTCTTTAACGATAGGGTATATTTAATAAATATTTAAACGACCAGACCAGTTGCCATTGGTCTGGTTACCCTGGATATTAAAAAGTTCACGGAGCCACTGCCCATCTGCCGTTATTGTGCAGATTTTACTGATATTATTGCGGGTTCGGGTGAAAGAGATTTGCCTTGAATCGGGTGACCATTGAGGTGACTCATGGCTTCCCCAGTAGTTCGTCAGTTGAATGGGGCGAGCCCGGTCAGTCGTTGCAATTTTACAAATTTGATAGCCGTTATCAGTTTTTGCTGTGTAGGCCAGCCATTTGCCATTCGGCGCCCAGGCTGGCGTAGTATTTTCAAACCCTTCGTAGGTGATTCGGGTTGTTTGGCCTGTGGCAAGATTCATTGTGTAGATTTGTGGCTCGCCGGTACGGTCAGAGACAAAGGCGATCATTTTACCATCAGGTGAAAAGGTTGGTGAGACATTGATACCACGTTCTGCAGTTAGACGTTTGATAACCTCGCCAGCTATATTTATCTGATACAGATCCGGGTTATCATCCTTGGACATGGTCATAATAATTTGTTTGCCGTCAGGAGACCAGGCCGGAGAGTAATTCACTCCTTTGCGGCGTGAAATTGGCCGGGTAAGGTGGGCGGATTTTTTAAAATCAATCAAATAGAGATTCGGGTTGCCCCGGTGGTAGGAGGTATAAAGTAGCTTGTCCGCCTTGACCGACAATCTGGGGGTTATGGTGAGGTTTTTATGCCTAGTGATCTGTCTGATGTCATCGCCCAGGACATCGGCAATATATACCTCTTTAAAACCTGATGCGTCTGAGATAAAGGTGATCTGTGAGGAACTTATGCCTGTTGTGCCGGTAATTTTCCCAATGACTTCATCGCAAAACTTGAGAATCATTTGCCGTTGCTTTTCCCAGGAATCACGAAACCTCTTGCCGAGGATCATTTTTTTTGTCCGGCCATCGATGAGCCGTAACTCCAAAACAAGTTTTTTCCCCTCAGCCTTGTATTTTCCGGTGATGATATATCCGGCATTGATGGCATACAGGTTGCCGGGATCCATGTTGGGCATGGTTTCGTTGTTAATAACATTAATAAAACCATGAAAGTCCAGGGCGCGCCCCATGAGTTTCGCCATGTTTATGCCGGAATCGTGAAACACCTCAGGTTTATTTTTTTCAGTAAAATAGGGAACGGCGACATTAATCTTTTTGATTTGGGCATCTGTAATATTAATATCGATAAATTCTTCAGCAAAACTTGGTGAAGCCATGGGGGCTAGCAGGGACACCATAAAACAAATAATGCTGGATATTGATTTGTTGCGGGGCATTTTATTGTAATCCTTGGGGGTAAAAATGGAGTTTTAACGGGATATTAGGTAATTCTGCCGGGACCGGGGGCAGGGGGGAGGCCTTGTCTATGGTTTCAATGACAAACCGGTCAAACTGTCTTGATTTGGATGGTGCATCTATTTTTGCCGAAATAACAATGCCATCGGTTTTAATCTTGACGATAACGATGGTGCTTAGACTGTTATCCCATTTCTGCCCTTCAGGTAAACGCCAATACTCGCCAATGTGTTGGCCCATGGTGGCAATATATTGAGTCAGGACGCTGTTGGCCCTTTGGCCTGCCTGTTGCCCCCCGCCGGTTGAATTGTTCTGGTTGGCGCTCACCGATAACGGGTTGCTGTCTGCTAGATCTGCCTGCCTGGTTAAAATTGAGGTTCGCAGGGCTTGTAGGGCCTCAGAGTTTGCTTTCTTTACTTTTTCTTCAGCCCTTGCAAGTTCTTCATGGGCTTGTAATTGCTCCTGCTGTCGCATGCGTTCGAGGGCTGCAAAAACCATGGTCTGGTCGATTGGCGGTTGGTCTTTACGGAGATCAATCTTGACCTTGCGCGGCCTGAGTATCTTTATCTCAGTGGGGGGTTGCGGGATATTTCTGGTGGACAGAATAGGTTTGGTTGAAACAACAGGCTCCTTTGCCTGTTCCTGTTTAATCACGGGCTTTGCAGGAGGTGGTTGCATGGGCTCAGGCTCCGGCCATAGTTCACTGAGGTCGATCAAATTAACTGAGTAGATCTCCGGAGTTTCGGCACGGTGAAAAAATGAGGTTGGCATAAAGACAATAAGGGCAATACCGAGATGGATACCCACGGAAAAGAGGAGGGGATTGCGAAAGGCCGGGGTTGCCCAAAGTGGAGCATTGGTCGGGCTTATGTCCTCATGCCCCGCCATTTTAGCGTCTTTTCTCCACAGGGATAGTGACCATCCCCAGGTTGTCAAAACCAGCGTCTTTAATATCGGCCATTACTGCAACCACTTCACCGTAGGCTACTTTTTTATCGGCTTTAAGGAGAATGGTCTTACCCGGATCAGCCTTGAAAAGTTTAGTCAGTTCCTGACGGAGGATGGCCCGGTTACCTTTAATCTTGTCAATACCAATGGCACCATCCTGCTTGATGGTGACCACAATAGGTTTGTCATCCTGCCGAAGCGCTTTGCCGGTTGTCTCGGGGAGGCTGACTTCGAGGCCCTGGGTCATCATGGGGGCGGTGATCATGAAAATGATAAGAAGCACCAGCATGACATCAACCAAGGGGGTGACGTTGATGTCGGCCATGGGGCGGCGTTTATGACCTCGTGATTGAATAGGGCCCATTATTGTCTCCTAGTCAGGTGGTCACGCTCAACCAGATTAAGAAAATCGGAGGAGAAGTTATCCATATCGTGTTCAACAGAGGCGAGCTGATTGGAAAAATAGTTAAAGAATATAACAGCAGGGATAGCCACCCCAAGGCCACCGGCGGTGGCGACAAGTGCCTCCGAAATACCGGGGGCGACAACGGCAAGGGAAGCTGAGCCATGGGCCCCTATCTCATTGAAGGACACCATAATACCCCACACCGTACCAAACAGACCGATAAAGGGGGTTGCCGAACCGGTTGTGGCAAGAAAGGAGAGGTTCTTTTCGATGGTGGCTGACTCCATGGCGCCGGTCTTGGCAAGAACCCTTTTAAGGTTGTCCATTCCAGCAAGTCTCATTTCAAGAGTCTGTTCCCCGTCTTGTTGCTTGACCTTCTCTATTTTTTGTAATTCGCTGTAACCGGATTTAAAAATAAAGGCCTCAGGGCATGAGCTGTCAGTGGCCTCCTTATAGGCATCCGCCAGGCTTTTAGAGTTCCAGAAGAGATCAAGGTAACGGTTCGACTCAAGTTTAAGGTCGCGAAACAGGATGAACTTTTGATAGATAATAAACCAGGACATTCCAGAGAAGCCGAGGAGGAGAAGCATGACAAGCTTTACAACAATACCTGCTTGCCAAAAGAGACTGAAAATATTGATGTCTTGCACAGTTATACCTGAAAGTTGAAAGATGACAGGGGGGCTTAAAGCCATTTTACTTAGGTTAAATTACTACACAGGATGTATAGAATTAATTTATGTTTATTTCAAGGAGTGAAAGGGTGATGGTGTAAATTTTAGGCTGAATTTTACACTGGTTATTAAAGATGTGACTCGTATTTAACAAGGAGCAATTTATATTGCAAAAAGTTCCATTTTTTCTACTAAAATGGTAAGTAGTTTCGTAATCCTACGTTGTTTGAT
>JAJRUT010000127.1 GCA_024277655.1 Deltaproteobacteria bacterium
ATTTTCGGATTTGATTTGTCTGGATCCTCTTCTTACGGCTAAAGTTCTGCAGGTGGCAAATTCATCCTTTTATCGCCGATCCACGGCGGTAAGTTCGGTGGCCCACGCCCTAGTTACCGTTGGGATTAAAAACATCCAGGAGCTTATTGCCGAGGAAACGATTCGAATTATTGGTGATAGTGGGTACCTCGGTGGTTTTAATGAGTTGTCGAGATCCTTTTGGCAACATTCGGTGGTTGTTGGGCGAATTACGGAATTGTTGAAAGATGTGATGTCTGTCAATGTCTATGAGGACGTTTATCTGGCCGGGTTGCTCCATGATCTTGGCGTGTTAAGCCTTGATATTCAGGAGCCAGACTTCTATCCGCAGTTGCTACGGCCGGGTTTCCTGGAGCAGGCAACCCTTTGTGAGCTGGAGTGCCAATATATTGGTGGTGATCACTGCCAGGCTGGTGGCTATCTCTTTGAGAAACTAGGGTTGCCAAAATCTTTTAGTGATGCAGCCAAGTTCCATCACGCCCCGGAGAGCGCCAAGGATCATCTCCTTATGGTTGGCCTGGTTACCCTGGCGGATCTCTTTGCCAATCAGCGGGGTATCTGTATTGGTTCTCCTGGTGGGGCTGGGGAAGTAAATATTGCTGAGTCCTTTGCCTGGATTCTTATCCGAGAGGAACATGGGCCATTTGTTGATGTTGATGTAAATGGCTTTATTCACGATTTTAACTGTGAGCTTGATCGTTCATGGGGTAATATTATCGGCGATATTTTTTTGTAGGGGTTGTTTTCGCAGGCAGGTATTGGAAAAGTATTGAGGGATTAGGTTTGGTCAGAAAAACAATATTATCGAAGGCCCAACTACAGCGGCGGGTTGTTGAACTTGGGGCAGAGATCAGCCATGATTATGCCGCTAAGCCACTGGTGTTGATTGGTGTTTTAAACGGGGCATTTATCTTTATGGCTGACTTGGTTCGGGCGATCTCTCTGCCTGGACTACAGGTGGATTTTATAAGGGTTGCAAGTTATGGCAAGTCATCTGAGTCCTCTGGCACCATTACCCTGAGTAAAGACGTTGAGCTTGATCTTGCTGGGAAACATGTGTTGTTGGTTGAAGATATTGTCGACACTGGCCGAACCCTCGCCTGGCTTGTGGAGGCCTTTAATCGGAAAGATGCTGCTTCGGTGCGGATCTGTACCCTGATTAATAAAGCGGAGCGACGTGAGGTTGACCTGCAACCTGATTATGCAGGTTTTGATATTGCTGAGGGGTTTCTTGTGGGATACGGGCTTGATTATGCGGAAGATTTTCGTTATCTGCCGGAGGTGGCCCATTTGGAATTGTGATATGATAATTGACTACATGGGACTGTGTTGCCGCTATTCTCCAGCAGTTCATCTCGGCTAGTCTTGTGCCATGTGTCTGTAACAGTTGCATTCATTCTTTGACTTTCGTCTCTCCCCGGTCTGGGGTGCTTAGTTTCCTTGACTTTCAGCGGTTTTCAGCGTAATTAGGGTTAGGTGTCTTGGTAGAAAATAAATAGTTTTACTCAGCTTTGCAACTAGGTCTATTACGGATAAGTTTATGCTACGATTGAAGACGATATGTTTGGGCCTGTTTTTTCTCTTTACAAGTGGAAGTCTCCATGCTGAAACCGGTGTGAACTCAAAGTATATAAATACCCAGCAGTTTGCCTCTATCTATGATCACGCCATCGTGGTTGATTGCCGTAGTCGCTTGGAATATGATATATTGCATATCAAAGATGCGGTGCATATTCCTTCTGGAACCATGGTCCGTGAAGATCTTGACCTGCTTCGCCAACAATTTCCCCATAGGCCTCTTATCTTCTATTGTAATGGCGGTGGTTGAGAGAAGAGTAAGGCTGCCTTCGGGAAGGCGCAGAAATGGGGGTTTGTAAATGTATACGTGTACGGGGATGGGGTGACTGAGTGGTTGCGGGAATATCCGGACAGGGTTCTGTTTAAGGGCAAGGAGCTTGTCGGTGATCCGGCGGATTATTTTCTTACAGCGGAGAAGTATAAGATCCATTGTTTGGCCCCGGAAGAGTTTGTCATAAAGAGTCGGCAACCCCAAACCGTGGTTTTTGATATTCGTGATATTGTCGGGCGACATAAATTTCCAATCTGGCTGGGTAATGTTAAGCATTATCCCGTTGACCGGGTGGTAAAGCTTATTAAGAGCGGTAGTCGTAGGGTCAGCCGGAAAAAAATACTTATTCTTGATTGTTGTGGCACCCAGTCCAAGTGGTTGCAGTATGCCCTTGAAGAGGCTGGCGTAGAGAATTATTTCTTTCTTGAAGGTGGAGTTTTAAATTGGCGACAGGCGGGGCTTGACAGCGCTGGACGCCTCCAGACCGAGTGATACGTTTGCGGAATTTCCGGATACATACAAAGCTTCTGGCAAGTTTTTTACTTGTGGCCTCGCTGGGCGCTATTCCTCTATTTGTCAACTGGTCAGGGACCAATCAACTGCAGGGGAATATTCGCTCCATGGGGGGGAACCTTGAGCGGGTGCAGTCTGCCATGGCTATTAACGATCTGCTAAAATCGATAATGGCAAGCCGGATGCGTCTGCTTGTTCCGGATTTACCTCTCCTGGATAGGCAACAAATCTATGCGGATGTTGAGTCCAAACTTGTAACCCTGCGTCTTGAAATTGGCCATTATGAGTCCATGGCTGAATCCAAATATGAGCAGGAACTCCTCCAGCAACTTCATGCCCAGCTCATTGATTGGGAAAATTATTCCCGGCAGTATCTTGAGTTAAGTAGGGAGCTTGATGCCACAGATATCCTCAATCCTCTGCAGTTTAAAAATACCCTGTTGCAATACAAGGAATCTGCCTACGAGTGGGTTGCTTCTTTAAGCGATGCTATCACCAATGAGGCTCTTTTTAAAGGGGCACTCACCGCCGAGGAGGCCATCTTTGGCCAGTGGCTGTTTGGCCTGAATTCAAATAATGCCAGCCTGGCTGTGTCCATTGGCCGGGCCAGGAAGCCTCTGGCTCGCCTGTTCTCCTCGGCCCGCAAAATCAATACCCTTATCCGTTCTGACCGGGAGGAGATTGTTGAATATCTCAATGCCGTATTTGAAAGTGAGACCATGCCGGCAAAGGATGAGTTGTTCAGGGCCTTAGGCAGTATGTCTGCTGAGGCCGACCGGGCAGCAAAAATCTATGCTGAAATGGCAGAGATTGTCAAAAAGATGGCGCGCTCTTTTGTCGGCATTAATACCAGCCTGGAAGGGTTGGCCCAGTTTAACCGGGATCAGGCTTCAACCATTGTTATGACCAGTCATGAGCAGGTTCGGATGAGCAATACGGTCTCATGGATGGCGGTGTCGGCAGGTGGTCTAGTCCTTGTTCTTCTCAGTCTGTTTCTGGCTAAAAAGATCACAAGACCCATCGTTGACTTCAACGAGGTTATTAAGCGTTTTAATGCCAGCAATGATTTTTCTATTCAGGCCACAGTGAGGAGTAACGACGAAGTGGGGCAGGTGGCGCGTTCCTTTAATGAGATGGTTAAACAACTAAAATTTTATTACGATGCGTTACAGGCCAAGAACAAGGATCTGCACCTGACCCATGAACAGTTGGAAGATGCCCATCTGGAGCTTGAGCGTCATAGCCGCACCCAGGAGCAAAAGGTTGCTGAGCGGACTGCTGAGCTTTCCAGCCAAAAGGAAAAGATGCAGGAGCTTAATACAAAGCTTGTGCATATGAATGATCGCTTGGCCCGGGAAATTGATGAGCATCAGGCCACCCATGCGGCACTCAAAAAAGCCAGGGATGTGGCTGAGGCGGCTGATAAAACAAAGTCCAGCTTTCTGGCCAATATGAGCCATGAGATCCGCACCCCTTTAAATTCCGTTATTGGCTTGACCTCTCTTGCCCTCAATCTTGAGGCCTCAGCCAAGGTGCATGATTATCTGCGTACGGTGAAACGCTCGGCAAAATCTCTACTGAAGATTATCGAGGATATCCTCGATTTCTCCAAGATTGAGGCGGGTAAACTTGAAATAGAAAATATTAATTTTAGTCTCCAGGATGTCTTTAGCGAGCTGTACGAGTTGCTGCGGCAGAAGGCAGAAACCAAGGGGCTTGATTTTCGTTATCATATTGGTGCTGGGGTACCTGATCTCCTGATTGGCGACCCGTTGCGCCTGGGGCAGGTTCTAATGAACCTTACCAATAATGGCCTTAAGTTTACCGATGAGGGTGAGGTGCTCATTTCGGTGAGTTGTAAGGAGTGTGCTGCTGACCGTGGGGTGGTATTGAAATTCTCGGTTGCGGACACGGGGGTAGGTATTGCCAGGGAAAAGATAGGGGGTCTGTTTGAGCCTTTCTCCCAGGTGGATGAGTCCATCTCCAGAACCCATGGTGGGACGGGACTTGGTTTGTCTATTTGCAAGAAGATTGTTGAACAGTTCTCCGGTAAAATGTGGGTTGAGTCTGAGGTTGGGTGTGGTTCTGTCTTCCACTTTACGGCCCGCCTTGGGAAACAACTGGATCAGGAATTGGCTGGGCAGGAGCTGGTCTCCTCTTTTGCCGGGTACCGGGTTCTTGTTGTCGATGATAATAAGATGTTTCGCCATTTCATGGCAAAGATGTTTACCTCGTTCTGTTTTGAAGTGGAAACGGCGAAGAGTGGCCGTGAAGGGTTGCGTGTTCTGCATGATATGCAGAGTCTTGGTGCCTTGCCCCATATTATACTTCTTGATCAGTCCATGCCAGATATGGATGGTTTTGGGCTTATGCAGGTTTTAAACGATAATCCTGCCTTTGCCGATATTCCGGTGGTGATGATTTCAGCCAGTGGTCAAAATGAGGTCATGCGCCACCGGGCGGAGCAACTTGGGGCCCGTGCCGTGCTGACAAAGCCCGTGAAGCGTAAGCTCTTGTTTGCCACCATCGAAACATTACTTGGCAAGACAGGAGGTGCCCTGGGAAAACAGGTGCCCCATGCTGAAAGTCAGTCCAGGATTCTTGCCGGGTACACGATCTTGCTTGTTGAGGATAATCCTATTAACCAGCAGGTGGCCTATGAGATTCTGGTCAGTGGTGGGGCGAAGGTTGATATTGCCACTGACGGTGCTAAAGCCGTTGCGATGATGGATGGCAAGTATGACCTGGTTCTCATGGATATCCAGATGCCAGTTATGGACGGGATTGCGGCCACAGCCATTATCCGGGAAAATGCAAGGTTTAAAGATGTTGCCATTGTGGCCATAACCGCCCAGGCCATGAAGGGGGATCGGGAGCGTTGTCTTGCCGCTGGAATGAACGATTATGTCGCTAAACCCATCGAGCCTGAAGAGCTGTACCTGGTGCTGGTTGAGGCCATTGCCCGTCAGCGCCTAGGGGAGGATGATTCGACAGACCGTGATGATTTGGGGAAGTTTCCCGGGATTAACCTTAAAAAGGTCATGGAACGGCTCAATAATAACGATAAGCTGTTCCACTCCCTGTTGAGTGAGTTTTTTGCTGATAATGAGGGTGTGATTACGAGGATACGGGATTTCTTTACGGCTGGTGATGTGGGCCAGGCTGTTCATCTGGCTCACACCTTGAAGGGGGTCGCCGGTAATTTGGGGGCTGATGGGGTGCAGGATGCGGCTCTTGCGGTTGAGCAGGCTTTGCGCCAGGGAATTTTACCAGAGGTGGCTCTTGCCGGTTTGGAGCTTAGTCTGAACGAGATTTTTAAGGGTAGAAGGGGGTTGCCTAAGGTTCAGTCTGGCCCGCAGGATAAAACACCCCTTCCCGATCATGCTGCTTTGACATCGGTATTTGTTGAGCTTGCCGAACGTATTCAAGAGAATACCCCCAAGGCCGCGACGTATCTTTCGGATTTACCACTCTATGATAATGTTACGTATCTAAAGTATAGGAAGCAGATTTTGTCTCATTTAGACCAGTTTGATTTTGAATCGGCCTGGATTGTTGTGGTTAGAATGGCGGCTGAATTAGGCGTGTCGGTGTGATGGTTGCTCCGGTATGGAGAATTGTGTATGGCTAAGGGTAAATTACTTCTTGTTGATGATGTTCCCTCAAACATCAAGGTGCTTATCGAGGCATTACAGGATGAGTATGAAATTACGATCGCAACGGCCGGTGAGCGTGCTCTGCGCTGGGCGTCATCTGATAATCAGCCGGATCTTATTCTGCTCGATATCATGATGCCGGGAATGGATGGCTATGAGGTGTGTCGGCGGCTCAAGGCTGACCCTGCAACGGTCCATATCCCGATAATTTTTGTAACGGCAATGCACGAGGAGGAGGATGAAACCAAGGGTTTATCCCTAGGTGCGGTTGACTATGTCCATAAACCCTACTCCTTGTCTATTATGAAGGCTCGGATTGCAACCCAGCTTGCCTTGAAATTCCAGCAGGAGGATTTGGCCCAGGCGGAGGCGGAACTACTTGAGGCCAATGAGTTTCTTGAGAGTCGGGTTGAGGAGCGGACAAAGGATATTGTTGATATTAATTTGAAACTTGTTGAAGAGGTTTTTGAGCACCGGAAAACAGCAGAGGCACTGGAACATGCCCGCCACGCTGCCGGTAAGGCCTCGCGGGCTAAACGCGATTTTCTTGACAATATGAGCCATGAAATCCGCACTCCGATAAATGGCATTGTCGGTTTTTCAAGTCTACTTAAGGCATCCCGTTTAACGGAGCAGCAGCAGACCTATATCGATATGCTCACCACATCCACAGAGCGCTTGCTCGCTACGATGGATAAGGTGCTTGACTTTGCCAAAATAGAGTCTGAGAATCTTGAGCTTGAGGGGAGGGGCTTTTCGGTGAGCGAGTTGCTTGATGCGGTGGTGTACAAACAAGCGGATCATGCCCGCAAGAAAAGGATTACCCTTCAATGTGTTAAGGACGATGGTTTGCCGGAGCATGTGGTGGGTGACCCGGTTCGTCTTGAGCAGATCATTGGTAATATGGTGGACAATGGTATCAAATTTTCAGACCGGGGGACGGTGACGATTAAGGCCTTGCTTGATCGCCATTTGGATAATGGTGTTGTGGTTCATTTTAAGGTTATTGATGAAGGTATTGGTATGGCGTCGGAGGTGCAACGCCGGGTGTTTGGAGCCTTTAATCAGGAGGATATGTCAAACACCAGAAAGTATGAGGGCACGGGGTTGGGGCTGACCATTTCAGCCCTTCTGGTGGAGATGATGGGTGGGCGTATCTGGGTTGATTCTGAGGTGGGCAGGGGCACGACCTTTCATTTCTCAGTGGCCCTTGATCTTGCCACTGAACCGGTGGAACGTTACGGTAAATGGCGGGTTGGTGATAGTTTACGCGAGTCAAATGAGAATGAGCCTGACATGGGGGCTGATCTGTCTGGGCATATCCTCCTTGCTGAGGATGAGATGGTGAACCGGTATCTTCTCCAGGATCTTCTTGAAGAGAATGGCTTTGAGGTAACAGCCGTGTGTGATGGCAGAGAGGCGCTTGATGCCTATGAATCCTCCCCTGGCTTTGATCTTATCCTTATGGATATCCAGATGCCCCAGATGACTGGTCATCAGGTAACAGAGGCCATTCGGGCACAGGAAGAGGAGAATGGCGGCCATATTCCCATTATAGCGGTAACGGCCCACGCCAACATAGGTGATCGGAAGCGTTGTCTTGGTGCCGGCATGGATGATTACCTCGGTAAGCCAATTAATGCTGAACATCTTTTTCAGATGGTACGTGGGTATTTACAGTCATGAGAGATGATAAACGGATTGATCGGCGTTTTCCCATTCAACGGGGGGTTGAGATCAGGCTTGTCTCGGGAGACATTATCTATGGTGTGACTCGGGATCTTAGTTTCAGTGGTTCTTTTATTGAGTGTGATACGACAGGTTTTGAAGCGGGGGAAGAATGCTATCTTGCCGTTATGCTGGAAAATGGCAAAAAGTCAGCCGAGATTTTCAGTGATATCCGCTATTTTACGGAGTCGGGGATAGGGTGTCATTTCCTGACATTTGATAGTGGTTATTATCAGTTCTTGACCAACTACTCTTTGCAGGAATCAGAGGCTTAGCCGTTAATGTTAATATGTTACAGGCGGATGCGGGGTTAGGCAGAAAGCCAGCCTTGCGCAAGGTGTAAGGCAATTTTTTTCAAATGAAGTGAGTTCCTGAAGCAGGAATAAAAAAACAAAAGATAGGAACGTTCTTTTGCCAAGGTGGCGGAGAAGGAGGGATTCGAACCCTCGGTTCGCGATTAACGAACACTCGCTTAGCAGGCGAGCACCATCGGCCTCTCGGTCACTTCTCCGGCCATAAATGAAAAAGACTGCAACTTGTGGGGTTTTCCTGTGGCGCAGTCCCTGGATGTAAAATAAAAATGGCGGAGGAGGTAGGATTCGAACCCACGGAGCGTTAGCTCAACGGTTTTCAAGACCGCCGCCTTCGACCACTCGGCCACTCCTCCACACTTTCCTCTGGATTCCCCCAGAGGAAAGTCTTTGTAACATTTCACAAAATGACTGTCAATAATAGAAGTTGAGAAGTAGGTAATCTTACCTCTGAGTAGTGCGCCTATTCTAAATTAGCAACATACATCCCAAACTCACAATATCCGCTCCATGACCTCCAGAGCTTCAGCCAGGGTGGCAACTCCGTAGGCCTTAAATCCTGGAATTGGTTGTTGAGGCAGGTTAGCGTTAGGGAGTATAGCCATGGTAAAGCCATGTTTTGCCGCTTCTTTTAGCCTCTCTATGCCACTTGGTACAGGGCGTATTTCACCGGCAAGACCAAGTTCACCAAAGACTACAAGTTGTTCAGGTAGCGGGCTGTTGCGAAAACTTGAAACCATAGCCAGCACCAGAGCTAGATCAACCGAGGTTTCATTCACCCGCACGCCTCCCACCACATTAATAAAAATATCCTGATTATAGGTGGTTACCTTCCCATGTTTATGGAGGATGGCAAGGAGCATGATCAGGCGATTTTGCTCCAGGCCAACCGTGATTCGGCGTGGTGTTTCGGCGTGGGTTTCATCGACTAAAGCCTGAATCTCCACAAGAAGGGGACGGCTACCCTCCCATATCACCATGATTGCTGAACCAGGTGTGGCGTGTTGTTTGGACAGAAAAATGGCAGACGGGTTGGAGATTTCCTTGAGACCCATATCGGTCATGGCAAAGACACCTATTTCGTTCACCGCACCAAAACGATTTTTGTTGGCACGCATTACTCTAAAACGTGAGTCGTGGTTGCCCTCAATATAACAGACCACATCAATAATATGTTCAAGTACCCGTGGGCCGGCAAGATCACCGGATTTGGTGACGTGGCCCACCAAAAAAATGGCAGTGTTGGTCTGTTTGGCGTAACTGGTGAGGCGGGCGGCGCTCTCCCGTACCTGGGAGACGGAACCGGGAGCGGCTGAGACTCCTTCGGTTTGCATGGTCTGGATCGAGTCGATGACCAGAATGGAGGCCTGTTCTTTCTCGGCGGTGGCGCAGATATGTTCCACCTGGGTTTCAGCAAGGAGAAGTAGGTCTTTACGGGGGAGATTTAAGCGTTTGGCCCGCATACCAATCTGTTGCAGAGACTCTTCACCGCTGACATACAGGATCTTATGTTTTGCGCTTAGATGACAACATACCTGCAGGAGTCCTGTGGATTTGCCAACGCCAGGGTCGCCACCAATCAGCACCACCGACCCAGGCACCAAGCCGCCACCGAGTACCCGGTCAAGTTCCTTGAAACAGGTGTGGATGCGGGGTGCGGTGTTGAGGTCAATATCGCTGATGGATTGGACTGCTTGCAGGCTGCCACTGTAGCCCATTGCCCGGCCTTTGGTTGTCTGCTGGCCAAAGGTGTGTTCCTTAACGCAGTCCCATTCCTTGCAGTGAGGGCATTGTCCGGCCCATTTCAGCAGTTCGGCACCGCATTCGGTACACATAAACGTTTTTTTGTTTTTAGCCATGGAGTTTCAGGTGCCGAGAAGGACGGCAGGATGGGGCTAGGAGTCTGTTAGATACCTAGGTGTTGTTTAGTAAATTTTCAGTTTCTGGGCTTCTTTTTCAATGATCTTTAACTGTTGGCTGTAATACTTTAAGCACTTTTTGATATAGGCGTTACGTCTGGATTTGGTGTCGAGGCTGCCGGGGGTAAACGGGGCATCCTTACAGGCAAGGAGGAGAAGGGGCGGGGGGATGTTCTTATCCTTGAGGGACTTGATTTTGCCCTCGTAGAAGGCCTTGTAGGTCTGGACACGGGCCCGCTTCTGGGAGCGGGTCATCCCCTCTTTCATAAGACCTTCAATGCTTTTTTTCTTGCTAAAAAGACCAAACATAGCGCGTTCCAGGTTCTCCACTGCAAAGGGTAAGTATCCACGTTTACTCAAGAGTATAAAAGAAAACGCTAAGGAATGCCAGTAATGATACACCGTTTAGACAAGTTGGTGCAATATCTGGTTAGCAACCTGTAGAAGTTTTGGGGGGATACGGAGGTAGGGCTTGTTGTAGTGTAAATGCCCCTTACTGATGAGATCGTCAATAAGGCAACCGTATACCTGGTGCAGAGTCAGCTCTGACTGCTGTTCCAGGTATACGATATTAACTCCCTGGACAAGGCGCAGCCCCATAATGATGGTTTCGCGAAAGCGCGCCTCGGGATCAAGGGTTTCGCGGTGGCTGATGGTGGTTTTGTGATGGTGTATGGCCTGGGTAAACTGGCTGGCGGAAGGGTGATGGCTGAATCGCTCGCCCCCTATGCAGGACACCGCTCCGGCCCCAAGCCCCAGATACGTGCCGTTTTGCCAGTAGGTCAGGTTATGCCGACATTGCTTGCCCGGTTTGGCAAAGTTTGAGATCTCGTATTGGTTGTAGGTTTTGGTCAGCAGTTCTCGGCTAATGTCCTCCATATCGGCCAGGGTGTCCTCGTCAGGCAGGGGCAGGGTGCCGTCTTTCTGCCTCTGGTGGAAGGCTGTTCCCGGTTCAATGGAAAGCTCGTACAGTGACAGATGATCCGGCTCAAGGGCCAAGATTGTGTGCAGGTCGTCCTGCCACTGGTGGGTTGTTTGTCCCGGCAATCCATAGATCAAATCGCTGTTGATGTTAGTAAATCCTGCGTCTATGGCCCAGTTGATGGCCTGTTTGGCCTGGTTGCCGGTGTGGGTGCGTTCCATAGCTGCCAGAAGCTCATCCTGAAACGATTGGACGCCAAAACTTAAGCGGTTAAAGCCAGCCTCTTGTAAGGTCGCAAGCTCTGCGGGGGAGATGGAGTTGGGGTTGGCTTCGATGGATATCTCAGGGTGTTCGGCAAGCTGAAACAGGTCTTTTATAGTATGCAAAAGCCTGTGTAGTGGGGGGGCTGAAGCCAGGGTGGGGGTTCCACCGCCAAAGAAAATGGAATCAAAGATGATGTCTCTGATCTGGGGGGTGGCATTATACATCCTGGCCTGGGTGTGGATTGACTCCAGATAGTCATCGGTGATTTTGCGGTTTGCGGGAACGGAGTTAAAGCTACAATAGCCGCATTTTGTTTGGCAGAAGGGGATGTGGATATATAGTCCTGCGTGGTTCATTGCTCTGCTTGAAATTCGGCCTGAATTTCCGCCATGATACCGTGGTCGGCAAAGGAGTAGGGGCGATCACGGCCGATAATGAGATGGTCGAGTAAACGAATATCCAGTATGGCGCAGGCGTGGTGTAGGGTTTTGGTGAGCTTGCGGTCTGGAGTCGATGGGGTTTGGTTGCCGGATGGATGGTTATGGGCCACGATAACGGCGGCGGCATTGCGGTCAAGGATGGACTTGATAAATTCCCTGGGATAGATGGTGTTCGCCGCTAGGGTTCCTTCAAAGATGGTGCGGGTGTCGAGAATGGCAAAGGAGGAGTCGAGGTAAATCACCATAAACACCTCTTTCTTCAGGTGGCGCATGGCGTGGTTAAGGTAATCAGCCACGTCGCTTGAGGATTTGAGGACGTTGCGGCCCTGCAACCGTTGGCTGAGAAAACGTCTGGCCACATCGTGGATAAAGGTAAGTCCAAAGGAGTTTTGTTCCCCCATACCTTTTACGGTCATCAGTGCTTGCTGTTTGGCCTCAAAAACCTGGGCCAGGGAGCCAAACTCTTTGAGGAGGGCGCGGGCCGTATCCTTGCAGTCTACCCTGGGTGAGCCTAAGGTCAGGAGTAATTCCAGGGTTTCAGCATCGGTGAGGCCATTGATGGAAAGCTCTTTATATTTTTCCCGCAGACGTTTTCTGTGGCCGTGGAGTTTCTTATTGGTTTCGGGGCTCATATGGTTAGTTATGGCATGTTCTGGGGTAAAGTCCATAGGGGATTTCTTTTTTTGCCACAGAATCCACGAAAAAACCATGGAAAACGGCCTGGGAATTCAGGTTGCAGGAGAGAGGAACTCACCGCAAAGGCGCAAAGAACGTAAAGGGTGAAGTTTTAAAGAAAACTCTGCGTCATGTGCGCCTTTGGTCTGGATATTTTTTGGCATTCTCGTGAATTCTGGCTCCTGAATCCTGAATTCAAAATGATCGACTTTACATTGACTCGTACATAACCCCACAATGACCAAGTCATACATTAAGGTGATCCCGTTGAGGTTATTTGCCAAGCTCCTGACTAAATAACTTGTTTGCCATCTGGGGGTTGGCCTTACCCTTACTGGCCTTCATGAGTTGGCCGACGAAAAAGCCCATAAGCTTGGTTTTTCCGCCTTTAAAGTCGCTAACCTGTTCCGGGTTTGCCTTCAAGATGTCCTGCACCATTTGCAAGATTTCCCCTTCATCGGAGTTTTGGACCAGGTTCTTTTCCGCCACGATGGTGCCAGCATCCTTGCCTGATGTGATCATCTCGTCAAACACCGTTTTGGCAATTTTACCACTGATGGTGCCCTTGTCGATCATGGCCATGAGTTTGCCCAGATCTTCAGGAGAGACTGGAAAGGTGCTGATATCCATGCCGTCTGTACTGTTCAGGACGCGCATGACTTCGGTGAGGATCCAGTTGCCGAGTTTTTTGCCATTACCGTACTGGGCAAGGGCTGCTTCAAAATAGTCGGCCAAGGCCCGTTCCGAGGTTAGGATGGTGGCCTCTTCTCCGCCAAGTCCAAGATCGCTGATAAAACGATCCAGTTTGGCCTCGGGCAGTTCTGGTAAGCCCTCCTGCACCCGGCTGATCCACTCATCATCAATGACCACAGGTACAAGATCAGGATCGGGAAAATAGCGGTAGTCGTGGGCTTCTTCCTTGCCGCGCATGGCATTTGTTTTTTGTTTATCCGGATCCCACAACAGGGTTTGCTGGAGGACATCTTCGCCGTCAAGGAGCATATCCCGTTGTCTGCGCACCTCATATTCCAGCGCCTTCTGGACATTGCGAAAGGAGTTCATGTTTTTGAGTTCAGTGCGGGTGCCAAGCTCTTTTTGGCCAACCGGGCGCAGGGAAATGTTGGCATCACAGCGGAAACTTCCCTCCTGCATATTGCCATTACATATATCGAGATAGGTGACGACTGCGTGCAGTTTGCGCAGGTAATTGGCGGCCTCTTCAGGGGAACGGATATCCGGCTCGGAGACAATTTCAAGGAGTGGGGTGCCGGTGCGGTTCAGGTCAACGTAACTCTTGGGCTCGCGGTCGTCATGAATCAGTTTCCCGGCATCCTCTTCCATGTGGATACGGGTGATGCCGATGCGACTCTCCTTGCCACCGGTGGTGACATTGATGTGCCCATGTTCACATATGGGCAGGTCGAACTGGGAGATCTGGTAGCCCTTGGGAAGATCCGGGTAAAAATAGTTTTTGCGGGCAAACTGGTTCCATTTGCTGATGGTGCAGTTGGTGGCAAGCCCCAAAGCAATGGCCGAGTCAACCACCTCCTTGTTTAGCACCGGTAATACACCTGGCATACCAAGGCAGATGGGGCAGGTGTTGCTGTTGGGAGGGTTACCAAATTCGGTGGTGCATGAACAAAATATCTTGGAGTTTGTTTTCATTTGGGCGTGAATCTCAAGCCCGATCACGGTTTCAAATTCCATGGCTGTTCCTTATCTACTTAAATTAAAGTTTTAAAAAGTCGTTACTACTTATTGCACTGAGGAGGAGGCGAGGAATTGAGAATTTGAGGAGAAGACCCTTGATTCAGTCCATCTCTCTGTTTCCTATTCTTAATTCTCAACCTCTAGCCTACGCCTGTTGCACCCACTTTTGTATCTGGGTCAGTTCGCCAGGCCAGTCATTACTAATACGGATTCTTATAAACTGCATCAGTAATTCATCAATGGTGCGGTAGGCCGTTTCGAGCAGGCCAACTTTGTCAAGTACCCGCCCTTCGATGGCGGCGTCATCGTCACCTTCTTCGGAGCCTGCCATGGTTTTTGGAGTTTTCAGTGAACGGAACTCAAGAACGCTGCCTTTAAGGGTCATATGCCATTCGTACTCCCCCTGAATCATGTGGATACGAGCCTGTTCAAGCTTCTTGCCCATCTTGAGGCCGGTGCGGGCCTCTTTGAGCTCAGCCTGCAAGCCCTGACAGATGACTTTCTCGTGGGATTCCCCCTCACCCATTTCAAGGAGCATGTGCTTTTCAAAGACAAAGCCAATATCACCCATGGTTGTGGTGACAGCGCCACCGGCCATATCACTCTTAAACCAGAGCCAGGTCAGAAATTCCTGGCCGAGAAAGCGTTTTTCTGAAATTAAATCTACAAGATCCATTGCCATATACTCCTTGCACTGTAACAAAAAAGAAGATCACGCTGATATCTATGTCCAGCCGTGGTCAAAAAAAATTAAACAAATACCGCTGGGGTAATATGCGCCAGCTTCTGCTGCTCTTCCGGGTCAAGCAGGGCTTCGGCTATATTATAGGGTACCTGCAACATCAGTAGCATGCCAAAGGTCTCTTTGAAAAAATCTTCGAGCATCTCCTTGGCCTTACCGTTGGTGGTAAAGAACAGCAGGGAGTTGTCGGCAAGGGACCAGACCAGGTCGTAGGTTGCGGGAACCGGCACGGCACGTTTCATCAGCATAAGCTGCATATTCTCTTTGATCTCAAGCTTTTGGTGACGATTAAGCTTGGGGATCTGTTTCTCTCGCTTGATCCGCTCTTCTTCCTTCAAACAAAATTTCTTGAGAATCTTGGGGGGTACTTTACGTTCATCCACCCGCATGGTGAGGCAGATATAATCGCCGGCGGTGAAAGAGGAGTATTGAAATTCGGCATCAAACATGTTCATCACCGAAACCCAGCCCACGGAGAATTCATCGTAGGTGTCGTCAATGTCGCGGAAGGCAAAACGTTTCACCTGGGCGTCGGCAAAATCCATAAAATTATCGGGGAGAGTGCCTTCAACCTTATAGCGGACAAAGGTGGAGGAAGCTGTGAGAAGTCCCATAAGAATGTTCCTGTGGATGTTTTAGGGGGAGGTTAAACCAAGGGTGAAGATATAGCAGACCACAGGATGGTCAACAAGGTATTTTGCGTGTCTGGGGGGGGGCTTGGTCATTTCAACGTTTGCCGTTTTGGGGGGTACGAGATTCCGGGGACAACAAAAGAGTTTTATCCCGCCTCCCCCTCTTAGAGTAATAGCGAGGCTAAAGCCTTACATTCGGGGAGGATGGTGTTGGCCTAAGGTCGTCATCTGACTTTAGGCTGGTGATTCCTTGCTAGCCCACAATCCACACGGCGCTATCCTTTACGTTGGCCAGCACCCGGTCGGAGACACCTTTGAAAAATCCTTTGTCGCTGTCTAGTCTGCGCCCCAGGACAATGGTGTCGAAGTGGTTTTTTTCATTGTATCTGACAATGGCCCGGGCCGGTTCTATATCCAGCATGGGGGAGGCGGTATTGGTTCTTGTGGTGGGGAATCCGGCTTCCTTTAAAATCATCTGGGCGGCAAAGAAATGGTAGTGGCTGGCGGTGTCGGTGCAGTTTGTCTCCTCCTGCCACTTCTTGCCCCATTTCAGGTAACAGCGATCTTGCTCGCTATTTGGGTTGGTTGTGATAAATGAGGTGGCGTGAAAGAGGGTAATGGTGGCATTGGGATTGTCGTGGAGAATAAAGGCCAGATGGTCAACGGCGGCCATGCAGTGGCTTGAGCAATCCACCGGAATCATAAAGTTGGCGTTGCTTGGTTCACCGCTTAACACCCAGATGGGCATGGTGTGACTTTTCTCAAGGATGGTCTTGCTGGTGGAGCCGGTGATAAGGGTGGTGAGGGGGTCAAGGCCGCGCCGGGCCAGAAGCAGGGCATCGTAGAGCTGTTTTTGGCCGATGGTGTAGAGCTTTATTGCCGGGTTTGTGGGGGAGAAGACAATGAGTGATGCAAATTGTTCAGGAGCAAATCCTTTGCTGACCAGTTGCCTGGTTACTGCGTCATGGTGTTTTTTGTGCTTTGTTTTTTGAGCAAGACTCCTACCGTCGCTTGGATGTTCAAGCTCGTCGCTGTCTAGAAGTTGTCGTGATTCGGAGAGGGAGGGGGAGGGCAGGACGGTGGCAAAGGTAAAAACGATTTCCGGCTGTTGCCGGAATACGGTGTAGATATAATTTACGGTGTAGCGATCTTGGATGGAGCCGTCCAGGGCCACCAGAATTTTTCGTTCCATAGTTAGGATTTGGTTTTTTATTATTGTCGTTCTTCCAGATATTTAATCATCTGGCTCATGGACATTTTTATGTTCGCAGGGCCCGAACGGACAAAGAAATCTTCGTTTTTGCCAACTGTTAGGAATATTGGCTTGCGTACTCGCTCACACTCTATGATAAGCACCATTTTATCATCAATGGTGACAATTTTCATCCGAATAAATCGGGCAAACTCCGGGCCGATATGGTGGGTGATCAGGCTTTTGAAATGGAGGCTTACCTTGTCTTCATTGGTAAAATCATCTTCGCCGATACCGCAGATTATGCCGGTATCGGTGACACCGATAAGGAGAATCCCGCCATCGGCATTCATAAAAGACACCACTCCTTTGAGCCAGGCCAGTTCAATTTCTTTGCCAGGTTTGCCGGTTCTAAGATTGGTGCGCATGGTGGATTTGAACTCCAGGGTTGCACTTTCCCCGGCCTTAATAAGGGCCAAGAGATCATTTTTGATATTGTGGCGATTGATGTTTTGTTGGGGAAGGTCGCGGAGTTGGTAGCTGTATTTGGCTACAACCCGCGTGGCCATCATGATAGCGATGCCGAGGATGACAAAGACCAAGGCGCCTATCTGCTGCCAGCGCTGTTTGAGGTTGCCGACAATTTCTGTTTCCGGGACAATAACCACAACCCAGGATGAGGAGTCGTTGTCATTGAGGAGGCTGAAGCCGGCCCACCAGCGGTGATTGTCCACCATAAATTGCAGGGGTGATATTGTTTTGCGTTGCTCCGTGTTCCACAACTCCATGGCGCGGGTAATGGGGGCAAAACTTTTTATCTCCAGGCTTTCTGCGGCTTGGTTGTGGGCAACAATGGAACCATCACGCTCTACCAGAATAATATGTCCTCCCCGTCCAGCGTCAAGTTCGTTTAGAAACTTGAGCAGATCCTCCTGCAAGAGGTCGATGGCAAAAACCCAGTCCACACCCTTCTTGTCCTGCCACGATGTTGAGGCGGTGACACCGATTTGCTGGGCGGTGAAGAAGAGATACGGATCGGTCCATGCCGTTTCATTCAGCCCTTTTGCAAGGGCTCCTTTAAACCAGGGGCGGTTACGGGGGTCGTACTCAACAATAATATCTTTTTTCTGGGGTGGACTGTTGACGTCTATCCAGCCCTGCCAGTGTTTGATGGTTTTGTCTGGTCGGATCTCCAGGCGGGTGGATGACCAGGTGGTTTTGTTTCGGTGGAGGAAAAATTCTTCACCGTTTGAGTTGGCGAGGATGATCCCCGATATATGGGGATAGGCCTCCATCATGGGGATGAAAATGGCAGTGAGTTTCTGGTCGCTGAGGCCCTCATAAAATCCCTTCTGGCCCCATTGCGATCCCACAGATATATAGGCCTCTATGGGTTCTATAAACCTTGAAAAACGACGTTTAACCACCTCGGTGGTTTCGGTGATAATCGTCTCAGAGACCTGTTTTTGCAGTTTCTGGGACTGGTAGAAGATAATGGCGGTCAAAACAAGGATGGTGACAATGACAAGGGTGATAATGTCACGCAGTAGCTTTGAGCGGATATTCCTGGGGGCACCACGTTGAAAGAGGGATGGCAGGGGCATGTTTAGGCGTCCAGGGGCTGGCTGAAGTTTGTTTCATAGGTATGGAGGGCAAAACCTGCCCCGGCATCACTGAAAATATTAAAGGCGCTTGCGGCCCCGGCCTCTTTCAAGGTGGTAATATCCGCGTCAAAGACGGCCACTGCGGACACATGACCGGTGTAGCCTGCACTTCTTATTTCTTGCAAGGCGCAGAGGTTGGTCTGCAGGTGGGTTGAGGCCAGCATGATTGCCTTTACGCCGGAGAGCTTAGCCTGGCTCCAGAAATCAAAGTCGGTGGAGTCGCCAAACTGGACATTGCGACCTGCTTCTTGCTGTTGCTCGACCTTTTCTTCGTTGTTGTCAAAGGCCAGGATTGTTTTATGGATTTTTTTCGCGGCAAGATCGTATGCCCCTGTGCCTATTCGTCCCATGCCGAAGATAAGAACTTTGGCGTCCCCTATGTCTATATGGATATCATCAGGGTGGCGGCTATCTGTTTCAAATCTGCATAGTAAGGTGTTGAAACGATTATAGATGGCTTGGGACATAATGTTTAGCGGGGAGGCCAGGATAAAGGAAAAGGTGAGGGCTAGGGAAAGGATGATGAGCCAGTCGAGTGATAACCACCCCTGTTGGTTGGCAATACCAACCACTAGGAGTCCAAAGATGGAGTAGTTGGATAGGGTGAGAGTGGATAGCAGAGCGGTTCTGGCTCGCAGTTTAAAACGGGTAAAGAGGATAAAGAAGAGGCCTGATTTGACGGGCAGGAGCAGGATCAGGATCAGGGCAATTTTCACATGACTTATGGTGGGCATGGCTGACAGCCCTATTTGCAAGAAAAAACCCACCAGGAATATATCCTTGAAGCCGTAGAGGGATTTTGATAACTCTGAGGCGCGGGGATGTTTTGCCATGAGTACCCCAAGGGTTAGGGCACCAAGATCTGCCTTAATACCAACAAGGGCAAAACCGGTGGCACCGGTGACAACTGCGATAAAAAATCCAGCAAGGATCAGCATCTCTCCATGGTCAACCCTATCCATAACCTTATATAGGAGGGGGCGCAGGATCAGCAGAACAACGGGCACAGCAAGGGCCCATATTGAGGGAAGCTCCCCCTTTGAAAAGGTAATAAAGGCCACGGCGAATAGATCCTGCATGATGAGGACACCAATGGCGGTACGCCCATGGAGTGAGGACATCTCACCCTTGTCCTCCAGAAATTTTACGGTAAAGACGGTGGAGGAAAAGCTGAAGGCAAAGCCGAGAACCAGGGATTGCGTGAGGCTTAGGCCAGCAAGGGCAGAGAGCCCGATGGTGGAGCCTGCCATGATAATCCCGCCAAAAAAGAGGATGCAAAAGAGGACATGGATGGATGTGCCAGCCCAGATCTCCGGGCGGGTTAATGATTTTAAATCAAGTTTTAAACCGATGGTGAACAGCAGGAGGGTGATACCCATGTCGGCAATAGTTTCCAGGGCCAGTGAGCCACCGGTGAGTCCCAAAAAATTAAGGATAAATCCTGCGGCTAAGAAGCCGATCATGGCAGGTAGGCCGGTCATCCTGATGATATAGCCGCAAATAAAAGCGGTGCCAACCCAAACTACATTGATAAAGGATGGGTCATGAAAGGGGAGTTGCATGCTGAGTCTCTTGCGTGGTTATTTAAGGCAACAGGTAATGGTCGCGGATGATTATGAGGATATCTTGAAAAATATCTAGTTTTTCCGAGATATCCTTGGAGAACCTAACTGTACTGTTCTCTTTCTGAGTCGTCAACCTGAAAGGAAAAGAGCCACCTCTGGCATCATAGGGGGAAAATGAATGTGTTTTCAAATGGTTAATGGGCGGTCTTCGGCGTCTTTTGGCGCAAAGTGAAAAAAAGATGAAAAAGTCTTGCAGAAATTGTTGACAGGATACCCGGTCTGCGGTAAATACCTCCCCTCACGGTCGGGCCGTTAACTCAGCTGGTAGAGTATCTGACTTTTAATCAGAGAGTCGCGCGTTCGAGCCGCGCACGGCCCACCAAGTAGAATTTACATAGTGTCCCCATCGTCTAGTCTGGTCCAGGACACCGGCCTTTCACGCCGGCAACAGGGGTTCGAATCCCCTTGGGGACGCCATAGGCACTATTAAAAGGTCTTAGCAGATTTATCTGCTAAGACCTTTTTTTTTTACTTTTTTTCGGGGATATGGTTGTGTGAGCGGTGAAAATTGCGTGATAACTCTAGAAAAGGTGAGGATTAATGATGAATAAATTTTTTATGGTGCTTATTGCTACAGCAATCCTGTTTGGTTTAATCTCCTGCAAGGGGATTGATGCGGAGAATTATGACAAGCTGGAGGTGGGTATGGAGTATGACCAGGTGACGGCCATTCTCGGTAAGCCAGATAGTTGCAGCGCGGTACTGAATATGAAAAACTGTATATGGTCCGATGGCGAGCAGGAAATTCGGATTAAATTTGGAGCAGATCTGGTGGTATTTACGTCTAGTCGAGGTCTTGGACAGTAGAAATGATCGCGGCAGGTATGATCTGAAACTCCTGCTAATAATTTGGGGCTAAAGTATAACACTCTAAATTTATTGGAGTTATCGTACAAACGTTTTAAAAAACGTGCAAAAATGGCAAAAAAGCTTTAATACCTCTTGAATTAGTATTTGTTACTAGTTATAAGTAGTAATTATTACTTATACTGTTTAGAGGTGTTAGTATGGTAGGAACTCCACAAATTCGTATGACCAAACAGCGCCAGGTTATCCTGGAAGAGCTGTGTAAGGTTACCAACCATCCCACTGCTGATGAGATGTATCAGATGATTCGTAAGCGTTTACCCAAGATTAGTTTGGGTACCGTGTATCGTAATTTGGAAATTTTATCTGAGCTTGGTATGGTTTTAAAACTTGATGTTGGTGGAACTCAAAAGCGGTTTGATGCCAATGTTGAAAATCATTACCACGCCCGGTGTAAAGACTGTGGCTCGGTGAGCGATGTTCATATGCCTGTCAGTTTAGACGTTGAAGCTAAGGCTCAGTCGTGTACTGATTTTGATATTCAGCGCCACACCCTGGAATTTGTCGGGGTATGCCCTGATTGCCAGGAAGCAGGGCGGCGAATGGATGCCTAGTGGTATTTTTGTCTGGGGTAAATTAAGGAGATGTTATGTTGAGTGAAAGGATGGCCAAGGCCCTCAATGATCAGGTTACTGCCGAATTCTATTCGTCATATTTTTATCTTTCCATGCATTCCTACTTTGAGTCCCTTAATCTGGAAGGTTTTTCCCACTGGATGCGCTTTCAGGCCCAGGAAGAGATGATGCACGCCATGAAACTTTATGATTACATCAATGAGCGTGGGGGCCATATTATTCTCCAGACCATTGATCAGCCACCCGCAGAATGGCACTCGGTTCTCCATGTCTTTGAGAAGGTGCTTGAGCATGAGCAAAAGGTCACCGGGATGATTAATAATCTTGTTGACGTTGCTCTGGATGAGCGTGATCATGCCTCCTGTGCCTTTTTGCAGTGGTTTGTCTCTGAGCAGGTTGAAGAGGAGTCCCATGTCGGTGCTATTGTCAATAAGCTTACCATGGTCAAGGATGATCCTGCGGGTCTGTTTGTGATGGATCAGGAACTTGGTAAGCGTCTGCCGCCAACCGTTGAATGATCCCGTCATTATGCAAATTTTAAAAGCCACCTGAATAAAATTCAGGTGGCTTTTTTTTTGCTCTTTTTCAAGCGAAGCTTGATTTTTAGCTTGTTGGGAATTATTCTCAGTAATGTCCTTGTAAGGAGGTTCCCATGACAGAGCGACAGATCAAAAAGAAATTGGCAAAGCTGATTCTGACTGAAGATGTTGAACAACTCTGGCTGACCCTTGATGGTTGGCCTGTAAAATTCGCCATATCGCCACTGCTTTCCCTTATTTATCAGGTGGATGAGCAGATAAAATATAAGGCCGTTGTCCTGATGGGCCGGATTATGAATAAACTGGCCTCGGAAGATATGGAGGCGGCCCGGGTGGTGATGCGGCGTATCCTTTGGAGTCTCAACGAAGAGTCTGGTGGTATCGGCTGGGGAATGCCTGAGGCCCTGGGTGAGATTATGGCCATGAATCGTCCCTTGGCCGATGAATATGGTCATATGCTGGTGGCCTATATGCGGGAGGAGTGTTACCTGGAGCATCTGGTGATGCAACGGGGACTCATGTGGGGGCTTGGCCGTTTGGCTAAGGTTTATCCGCAAAAGATTCTGGACTTTCATGGTGATGGTTATATGCAGATGTATCTTGAGTCTGCTGATCTGCAGGTGGTGGGTCTTGCCTGTCGTAATTTCGGTATTCTAAAAATTCAGAATGCGACCTTTTGGATTAAGCAGTTTGACGATGCAGAACAGGAGATTCGTGTTTTTGAAAATGGCATTTTTGTTGACACCACAGTGGGGCAGTTGGCCCGGGAGGCGGTGGCTTTAATTGCAAGTTAGATGGTGTAAACCACGAGTGACCAGCAATTGACGAGAATATTTTTATTGAAGTTAGCGGTGGTGTAGGGCCATAAAAAAAGGGGCATAGACCGGTATGGTCCATGCCCCTTTTTTTTACTGCAGAGAGAGAAGAAGAAGAAGAAAATGTCAAGATCAGCCCATTAGGGTTCCCCGGGTGGAGATGACTTTTTCGTTTAAGGGGATATCCTTTCCGGCCTTTTTCATGGCTTCGGCGATGATATAGCGCATGGAACCACAACATGGAACTTCCATAATAACCATGGTTATGGATTTAATATCAACCGTGCTGAATATCTCGGCAAATTTGGCAATATAGCTTGTCTGGTCATCAAATTTCGGGCAACCCATCATCACCACCTTACCCTGCAGGAAGTCGGCATGGAAGGAGGGGTAGGCCAGAGGCGTACAGTCGGCAGCCACCAACAGGTCGGCACCTTGGAGAAATGGTGCACTTGGTGGAACTAAACGTATTTGTACCGGCCAGTGGGTGAGGGCCGACAGGCCACTATCGTTCATGCTGGTTGGTATATTGGCCGTCTGGCATGGAGTTTTTGCCGGTGATTCCTGTGCCTGTGGTGCAAAGGTTTGGATATGGGAACCGGCACAGCCACACTCCATTGGCTTTTGTTGCACAGCCGCAAACTCAGCCTGGGCCTTATTTTTGGCAATAAGTTCTTCCACCGCCTCTTCATCAAAATCTGCACACTCCCGTTCTATTAGTTGCAAGGCCCCGGTGGGGCAGTCGCCCATGCAGGCCCCAAGGCCGTCACAGTATTTCTCGGCAATAAGTTTGGCCTTGCCGTCAATAATCTCAAGGGCCGCTTCGGCGCAGTCGGTGATGCAGTTTCCACAGCCATTGCAAAGCTCTTCGTCAATTTCGATAATTTTACGCATTTTTTTAGTCATTGTTTATTCCTTAAATATTTTTTGTAAAGACTCAAATATTAAAGTGAGTCTTGGCAATTTTCTTTCCAGATTCGGTGAGCATACCTTTGTTAATCATGCTGGTAATTTGTTCTTTACTCAGTTGTTCTTCAGGGTTGTCAAGGTTGGCAATAAAGTCAGCGTCATAAAGAACCTTGAAATTCACCGTTTCTTCAGCCTGCGGGGTATGGTGATGGGAGATGATGTCACAGATATCCTCAATCATTGTTGTTTCAATATCAAGCCCCTCAAGGATCATCTTGGCAACGGGTGGCCCTTCAGTCTGCTGCTGTTGTCGCTCAGATGGTGCTTCTCCCCTATTTTTGATACCAATATCGTGCAGATAGCTACAAGCCATAATAACCGCTGGATCGCCATGCTCATATTTGTTGATCTGTTCGGCAAAATCGGCAACCGCAGTGGCATGTTTGATCCGTTTGCTATCCCAGTCGAAATAATCTTCCATGGCGGCGGCGACGCGGTCCTTTAAGGTTAGTTTCGGTGCCCCCTCTGGGCGAAGTCCTTCGGGGAGTGAGCCTAAACATTGAGCCGCATGGGGGCAGTATTCGGCACAACCAAAATTAATCTG
>JAJRUT010000128.1 GCA_024277655.1 Deltaproteobacteria bacterium
TATCAAGGCATTAATGACCTTCTGCGATTTATGCTTGCCTTTGGAAGCAATTTTTTTCAAAAAATTTCGTTCGTCTTTTGTTAAGGTCACCGTATATTTCTTCATATTTCCCTCCCAGGTAATTTATGAAGAATCATACGCATATTCTATGCGTCAAAGCAAGCTTGACATGACACTGGTTAATTGTCATCTAATAACAGTAAATTCTAGCCATCTCTAAAGCTTTTGGGCAACATCAAAAGTAACTGTTAAAAACAGTTGCCATGTGTATCAAATTTGGTACAATAAGGACATGGCTACTACTTTCAAACTACAGGTTGTTTTTTACAAATCAGCATAAGGCAACGAACCAGTACGAGAATGGCTCAAAAAGCTCGACAAAGAAGACCGCAAAATTATTGGAGAAGATATTAAAACTGTTCAGTTTGGCTGGCCACTTGGAATGCCACTTGTTCGAAAAATGGACAAAGGATTATGGGAAGTCAGGATACAGTTAGATAATCGAATTGCTCGTGTTCTATTTACTTCTTACCAAGGTATAATGGTGTTGTTACATGGTTTTATTAAAAAATCACAAAAAACGCCTTCCAATGATTTAAAAATTGCAAAACAACGTATGCAGACCTTAGGAGGACAAAATGAATAAACATATCGGAAATAATTTTGATGATTTTCTAGAAGAAGAAGGCTTATTAGCTGAAACAGAATCAGTTGCAATCAAACGTGTTATTGCCTACCAAGTTGCGCAACTTATGAAAACAAAAAAATATCCAAAGTTGCAATGGCAAAGCGAATGGATACAAGTCGTTCTGCATTAGATCGACTACTTGATCCTCAGAATACATCCATAACACTTCAAACAATGGAACGAGCAGCGCATGTTATGGGAAAACGATTACGTATTGACCTTGCTTGAGCCAAAGGTCTTTACTGGAACCTGATCCTACCCCGATATTGTGGAGTCGAAGTTAACTCGTTATATTGATAACGAAAGGAGACTCACAATATCGGGGTAGGGTCAGGGTGGATGAGGTGGTGATCCGCCAAGAGCGTGATAAGGCTCGGAAGTTGCGTAAGAGCCAGTGGTGGAAGACCAAGCTGTCCACCGGAATATGCCATTACTGTGGCGAGAAATTCCCGGCCAAACAACTCATAATGGATCATCTCCTGCCGGTTACCAGGGGCGGGAGTTCGTCAAAGGGCAATATTGTTGCCTGCTGCAGGGGGGTGTAATACCAAAAAACGCGACATGATGCCTGATGAGTTTTCGGAGAAGATTGAGAAGTGATCTGCCCCTTACTCTGATCTTTTAATCCTCAAATGGCAGCTCCTGTTTATCAACGCCCATGCAGATGCCGATTTCCAGGGCAGTCCTTACCCGGTCACCATTTCTCGGGACCTTCTTGCGCTGACTGATGGCATCGGCAAGGGGCACGGCTATCATGTCATCGCCGTCAAGGGCCACCATGTGATCATATTTTTCATGTTCGACAAGACGCACGGCGGTGGTCCCAAAATGCAGGGCAAGGAGCCGGTCGCAGGTGGTGGGGGAACCACCCCGTTGCAGATGACCAAGGACAAGGGCCCTGGTGTCCTTGCCAGTGCGCTTGTTAATTTCCTTGGCGACCCAGGTTCCAACCCCGCCCAGAAGTTTTTCTGCCCGGCCTATGGGCCCTTCGCCCTGGTCGATGACTTCGTGGTTTTTGGCACTGGCCCCTTCGGCCACAACGACAATGGCATAATCCTTATTATGTAGTTCGTTTTCGTTTAACTTCTTGCATATTTCACTGATTTCAAAGGGAATTTCAGGAATTAGGATAATATCAGCCCCCCCTGAAATCCCAGAATTGATGGCAATCCAGCCCGAATCCCGTCCCATCACCTCAACCACCATCACCCGGTCATGGGATTTGGCGGTGGAGTGGAGTTTGTCCAGGGCTTCCGTAGCTGTTGATACGGCAGTATCAAAGCCAAAGGTGGACTGGGTGGCTTCCAGGTCATTATCAATGGTCTTGGGGACACCAATAACATTCATACCTTTTTCTTGAGCAAATTTATGGGCAATTTCAAGACTGCCGTCGCCACCGATGGCAATATGGCAGTCAAAGCCCATGCGTTTAAAGTTTTCCATTACCCGGTCAGAGACATCGTGAACTTCAACCTCACCGGCAAGGTTTTCTATGGGCATGGCAAAGGGGTTGCCTTTATTGGTGGAACCAATGATGGTGCCGCCGGTGGAGGTGATGTCCGCGACCATTTCCGGGGTAAGGCGTATCAGTTCGTCCAGATTTAACAGGCCCAGATAACCGGTGCGGCTGCCGTAAACCTCCCAGCCTCTGGCATGGGAGGCCATAACCACGGCGTAAATAACGGCGTTTAGTCCGGGGGCATCGCCGCCACCTGTGGAAATAACGATTTTTTTCATGGGTGATCCTCTTGTTGAACGTGGTAGATATGCAAGTCACCCTGTATTGTGGTTGTGAAGGGGGGACATTTTTTTAAGTCATAACAGTTTAAAAAGTATAGAAAAACAATTAGACAATAACAACCCCATTGTGGTGAGGACGAAATAAATTAGCCCCATTACGTGCTTTTTTTTCATGGGAGTTGACTTATTTGTTAAGGTTGCTTATTTTGTCCCATTCAAGACGAAGGATCATCATTCTATGTTGGAATGTTCCAGTAACGTTTTTCAGGTCTGCAATAATGACTTTATTGGCGTTGCTGTTTTTTTTAATTTAAGTTTACTTGGAGGTTGTGCATGCTGACTATTACTGATAGTGCCATGGAGAATTTGAAATCATATCTGGAGCAGAATAATATTGATTCTGATGTCCGGATTGCTCTTATGCAAGGCGGTTGATCTGGCCCTTCATTGGGATTGGCTCTGGATGAGCCAAAAGACACCGACGATGTTACTGAGCAAGATGGTTTGAAATTTCTTGTTGATAAGGATCTTGTTGCCCAGACGGGTGAAATTACGGTTGATTTTGTTGATGCTGGACCTCGTTCCGGTTTCGCAATTTCTTCCAAAATTCCACTTAGTGGTGGTGGTGGCGGTTGTGCAAGCGGTGGTTGTTCCGGCGGTTCCTGCGGATGATTTAGCGTTTGTTGCTGTAACACAAAAAAGCCCAATCTCTTTTGAGATTGGGCTTTTTTTATTGTTTCTGTATAGGGTTAAAACCTTATTCAGCGTTGGACGTTGGAAGTTGAATGTCGGAGTCTGACACTGGCGCTTACCTCGACGTTAATTTATCCGTTGTACTGTTAAATTTATTTCGTGAAACCGGCCTGTGTCGGTGATGGACTCCTCGAAGTTTCGTTACTCTCTACTAATCGGTCCAAATAAAACCCACCTGCTAGCTGGTGGTCGTTTAGTTCTTTTTCTGCCATATACTGGCCCACCTCGTTCTTCCAGGCTTCGATCTGATCTTTGATACATAGACAGTTTTGTTTACTAACCGCCACCCACCGTGCAGGGGGATACTACCCCGTTTAACCGTCGGTAGGGCTGGCTGTTTAGTGCGAAAGATACATTTAGGGCCATGTTGTTTGGCCAATAAAAAAAGGGTTCAGACTTAACGTCTGAACCCTTTAAAATAATCAACCCAGTAAAGCAAAAAAAATAAGGATTAGGATAGGTATTCTGAAGCTAATTGAAATCTAATATTTTCAAGAATACTCCCCCAAATTGCTTATGTTTTACATCGCCCTATCGGGAATAAAATACTAAATGGGGTGAGCGATGGGACTCGAACCCACGACCGCCTGGACCACAACCAAGAGCTACCACCAGCTGAGCTACGCCCACCATACCTTGACCATCCCGGTCAGGAATCAACGTTTATAATCCATACATAATTTGAACGCAAGCGAAAATACTACTCAGCCTTCTTTTTACAGTGTTTACAGACACTAGCCTTTAGTTTGATGATTTCGGCGCAATCGGGACATTCTCGCAAGAAGTTCTTTTTGAGGAGCTCTGTCATCAGAATATTCGTGGCGTTTTCCAATTCAGGATTTAAATCGGTGAGATTATTTACGGCATCAAAACAGGCCATGTCGTTAATTTTGAGTAAGACATCACAGGCTTTTTTGCGGTGATCTTTATTGGCTCGTTTGTCTGTAAGAACGCCAAGAGCCGGAGTTGTATCCTTGGCGGCTATGGATTGTTCGAAACCGGCAACCCATTCACGCTCCTGTGTGTGTCTGGCGTTGGCCGCCAGAATAACTTCAGGGTCAAGAACTGAGCCCGTAAAAGCCATTTTGTTGCCAACCATCATCATTTCGCCCTTGTTCTCATTTGGCAGGCGCATGTAACGGTAAGATCCCACATGACCAAACTGCTCTTCAATATGTTCCCAGCCCCTCATAAAGGGTGGGCATTCGTCATTGAGACAGACAAAGAACACCTCGGTGCCCCAACCTAGGCCATCGCCAATATGAAATGGTGGAACTTCGCAGGGGGAAAGCTTTGTTTCGCAATGGGGGCAAAAAAACTCCATTGAGCAGTAGCGCATACAATCATCAGCAGAAATCATCAGGTCACCTTAAATATCAAAATATGTTACCCACCAGCCTGTGGAGGGGGATTAGCGGGGCTATTATAGCATCCAAAAAAGAGGGAGTGTACATGATAAAGATGTTAAAATCAATAGATGGATATGGTTGCGCTCGTGCGGAATGTTATGGTGGTGCCCTGGTTTAGGTATAGGGAAGGGTGTTTTTTTTTAGAAAGAGGGCAAGTTTGGCCTTCTGGTCAGCACTGAGGTTAAGAAACATAATACTTGCCTCACGGATAAAGGTTGAACGTGAAGAACGCAGAGGAGAGGAGTCTTTCACCTGGACAACCTTGCAGGGGAGATTGTCCAGATAGTAGTCACCTTTACAGGATAATAAGCCGATTCGAAAGGCTGGGTGGAAATTGTCGTCACGATGAAGGAGAAATTTCATCCGTAAACCACCAGTGGAAATATTGACAATATCACCAAATGTGGTGGAGTTAAAGGCCATGGTGTTTTTTTTGACACCAAAGCGTGGATGGTTTCTTCTTTCCTTTTGGGGGGCTTGGGCTGTGTTGAGCATAGTATCCTAAAAAAGGTTCTGAGCTAAGCTGTGGTAATGTTAATAAGAGTTGAATTTGCAAATAAGTACGTATAGTAAACTATACGGATAAATCAAGTTGTTTGTTAGTGGGTGGTGCTTTTGGGAAACTTTTATGGATTTTGATCAGTATGTTAAGTTGCTTCTTGAGGCGAATGGGCAGGCTTTTCGCAGCTCTTCGCCATGGATTTTCACTGATGGGATGGGGTTTGGTGATGAGTCCGTCTGGTGGCCATCCAAGTTGAAGGTCCGGCCTGTTCCCCATGAGGGGCTAGATCTTGTTAGCTTCAGGGGTGATTTCGGGGTGAAACCGCTTTTTGCGGGATTTAGGGTTGTTTCTCCGGTTGCAGGTGTTGTTGTTGGTATCTGTCCAGATTTTCTGGCTGAAACGGTTTGGATTCGTTCAGAAACCGGGGTTAAAAAGGTGATCCTGCTGGCCCATGTGGATCCCGCAGTTACGCTGGGACAGCGTCTTGGCTGTGGTGATCCGGTGGGCGTTATTTCCTATCCGGTGACGAATGTTCCCCTGCATCTCCATCTTTCGGTTCTGGTCGGGGCGTTACAATCTCTGCCAGCGATGACCTGGGAGGATGTGCATTGCACGGCCCAGGTAAAATTTATTAGTCCTTTATCCGGTTTACACAGGGATTCACAATCTTGACTTTCCACAGAAAGTAGGGCATCTTCATTTTTTTCAAAAAACAGAGGAGGTTTGACATGGCGAAGGCAGCGACAGGTATAGAACGTGATTTTATCCCAAGTCTGCGGGAAGGAGTTGATATTATTCGCATGGTTTTTTTTAAAAAACTGCGGGAGCATCTGGTCTCTAAATATCCTGAGCGGGAGTCGCCCTTCCATGGCATGGCCAGTGGGATTGTGATGAACGAGCTGTTTGGCACTCCCAATATGGAGCCTGAATTAGTAGATTTTTTTGAGGAACACCGGGCGATCTTGGTGGCAGAGCTTGAAGGGGTTGCCGAAAATTTTGGCGATTTTTGTAGCGCTTTAACCGATGGCTTGCGGATTCATTATCTGTGTAATTTTCAGGAAGAAATTGATGATGCCAGCCCTCAGGTGCTTGCCAGGGCACAGGAGCTTGGCGTGCTCCTTGGTGACCGTGATGTGCCACTGCCAAAAGAATTTATGGAGTTCGTCCATCGTCTTGGCAAGGCCCATGGGTTGTTGAACTAAACTGCGATCAGTAGGCTAAGGCAGATTTTTCTTACCGTTTATTGTTTCTGTAAAAGGTTAAAACCTTCGCCTTTCAGGCGAATAGCATTTTGCTAGCAGTTGGATTATGATGTTCTGTATGAAATATCGTCAAGGTAGTCATACGAAATTTAAAATAGAATATCATTTTGTTTGGGCA
>JAJRUT010000129.1 GCA_024277655.1 Deltaproteobacteria bacterium
ATGCCGAGGGATGATAGTAGGTGGTGGTCATAATGGTCTCATTAATTGGAGGTAAATGTTAAAAAAATAAGGTGTAGCATACTTGCTTGAAGCTGACGATTGTAATTTATCCAGTATATAAAAAAACACCCGCCACCACGCTGACCAGTTAGACCATTGTCCTAGCTTTGCAGAGGCTGTATACGCCCAAACATCAATATTCTTTTTTTTCACCCAGAATACTCAGCAATTTATTTGCTCTCACTCTTTAAAAATCATACAATCAAAATAACCAAACAACGATACAAACTGTCAGGGTTATTCCATGAGTAAAGAAAAAATAGAAGCAATTATCAAAACCATTGAAACTCTCCCCCCCCTGCCAGACATCAGCACGTCCGTGATGACAGCCCTAAATAGCCCGGATGTTTCCATCATTGAAATTACCGAGCTCATCGAAAAAGATATTGCCTTAGCAAGCCAGATCCTCAAGGTGGCAAACTCCCCAGCCTATGGCGCCATCTCCACAATCAGCACCATCCAACATGCCATTATGATGCTGGGACTTAATGAGGTGCGGAGCCTTCTCCTGGCCTTTGCCGTTCAGGAATTTTTTAATCAAAAACCTGAAGATAAAACCCTGCGTAATCGGTTCTGGGTTCACTCACGGGTCTGTAGCTATACCGCTGTTCTTCTGGCCCACCATTTTAAACAGCCAGACACATCATCATTCTTTCTCACCGGCCTAATCCACGACATTGGCAAACTGGTGCTTGATCAATTTATGCATGAGGAGTTTCAGCAGATCATCAGTTACACCAGTAAACAGGGCTGCACCTTTAGAGAAGCAGAAAAAAAGATTATCGGGGCAAGCCACTATCAAATCGGCGGCAAACTCCTCCAGCAGTGGAACTTCCCCAAACAGGTGACGACCCAGGTCTTCCGCCACCACACCCCTTGGCAGGATCAAGATTATACCGAAGGCAGTTTCATTATCTTTATGGCCGACATCCTCACCAAGATTGCCGGGTTCCCCTGTCTAACGGATGAACGGGAATTTACCATTGAAGAATTTTGCAAATCAAAGGCCCTGCATATTATCAACAAAAATGGCTTTATAATTGACTGCGACCTCCTGCAAACATTCATCGTGCAAATTCAGGAATTTGCCAATTGTAACGTGGCCTAAACCCCGGACGCCTCATTCACGTTATATAACCATGCAAGGAGTAGCATTTGAACCCCGAACTACTTCGCCAACAAACCAAAAAAGACCAAACCGACTCACCATTTATTGGTATTGGCGAGTTTCTGGTGCAAGAAAACTTTATTACTACCCTGGACTGTAAAAAAGTTCTCGACATTCAGGAGGCCGACAAAAAGCTGTTTGGCTCCTCCCTCTTCCATATTCTCAGAAAAACAGGCCGACTCTCTGGGGGTAACTATCAAAGATTCCTTCTATCACCAGAGTTTCAAAACATATTTTGTACCTACATAACGACAACAGGACTTCTACCTTCCAGAATAGTCGACCACTGCATCGGCTCAAAGGAACTAAAACAACCGTTACCAGAATATCTCGTTGAGCAAAAACTGCTCTCACAGGATACCGTGACAGAAATAATTGAGACCAAACTCAATGACAATGAACTTGTTCAACAATGCCTCAAGAGCCAGTATATCAAGGCAGATGACATAACCCATGCCACCAAGATTTGTAAGGGCTTACGCAATTTTGGCGATATCTGTTGCGAACAGCACCTTATAACCCCGCTTGACCTCTACTATATCCTGTTAAAATACAACAAACAGACCAAGTTTGGCGATATTCTCATCCGCCTCGGCTATGTGGATCAATTCACCTTGCAACAGGCCTTGGCAGAGCAACAAAAGAAAAAAGGACTCCTGGGGAACCTCCTCGTGGCAAAACAGCTCATCACCAGAGAGCAATGCCAGGAAGCCCTGTCAATCCAGGCCAATATCCCCTATGACCCACTCAGTGAGTTTAGTTATGACACGTTCAGCCAACAGTCTCTCCGGCTGATTATCAGCCCACGGTATGCTGAAAAAAATCTTATTATTCCCCTGCACCTATTAAATAATAATAAGCTGACCCTGGCCCTAATGCAACCAAAGGCAATCAATGCCAGTCGTGAACTGGCAAACGTCTACAAGCAATTTGAACTCTCCTGCGTCCTCACCACAGAACAGCGGTTCAAAGATTTATTTTACGAGTTGTATGAGGAAGAACTCATAATCCCGGACAGCGAGCAACACATAGAGGCAGAGGATGAGGACGAGAGCGAGTCTAACTCTGAAACAGACTTCATGCAAATTGAACTTGACGAGGAGTATGATGCTGAGAACAAGGTTGACTACGATGGGGAAAATATCCAGACCGAAGAAATTGTTAATTACATCATTAAAACGGGCATAAAAGAAGGTGCCAGCGATATCCACATTGAGCAGGACAGAGGAGGCGCTACCCTGCGCTATCGTGTTGATGGCGTTATGAAAATCCACAACCCACCGTGGCTTGCACAAAATTTCAAGGAGGGCGTCGCCGCTATTATTTCCAGGATAAAGGTTATTTCAAACCTTGATATTGCCGAGAAGAGGCTCCCCCAGGGTGGCGTTTTCCGCATCTGTTACTTCGACAAACGCGCCCATAAAAAACATGACCTTGATTTCAGGGTGGCTACCTGCCCGGCAATTACAGGTGAAAACATTACCATCCGTATCCTCGATTCACGCAAGGGCAATGTTGACTTGGACCTTCAGGGGCACCACCCCCATGTCCTCGAGCCATTCAAAAAATATTTAAAGGCCAGTGCAGGCCTTATTCTCGTCACAGGCCCCACAGGCAGTGGCAAGTCCTCAACCCTCTATGGAGCCTTGCAATACATCTATGATCCGATGCTGAAAATTATCACGGCAGAAGACCCCATTGAGTATAGCTTTTCCGGTATTATGCAGACCCAGGTTAACCTGAAGATTGACCTGACCTTTGCCCGACTGATGCGCTCATTCCTGCGCCTTGACCCCGATGTCATTTTCGTTGGTGAAATTCGTGATGCGGAAACCGCGACCATCGCCTTTGATGCTGCCCAAACAGGTCACCTCGTACTCTCCACCCTGCACACCAACGATTCCATCTCAGCTATAGGCAGGCTTCTTGATCTAAGTATTGATCGCTCCCATATTGCCGCATCCCTATCCTGTATTATGGCCCAACGCCTCGTTCGCAAGATCTGTCCTGCCTGCATTAATGAATATAAGCCAATGGAAAAGGAATGGGATCTCATTTTTCGAGACAACCCAAAGAACCTGCATTTTTTTCAAGGGGCAGGCTGTCCAGCATGTGAGAACACGGGCTACAAGGGCCGAACGCTTCTTTCTGAAATATTTACCATGGAAAACACCCACCCCATCCAACAGGGAGCAAGCGTCACAGAAATTAAACAAATGGCAATTGCTGCCGGAATGCAAACCATGGTAAATGACGGTTTACAAAAATTAAGTTCAACAACCATTAGCGAAATTTGCCGCGTTTTACCTTTTGATATGCTTGAACAATTTCGCGAAGACCAGGAGCGACACAATCCCCCAGAGATCAGCAGTAAGGAGTTTTGGCTCGAAAACCCGGACAGCGAAAACACCATTATTCAGGCGATGCATACCCTCCACACCAACCTTACTGAAAACACCACTGCCTCCTCTATTAATTTTGATCTTTTTAAACAATTTATAACAACCAGTTACCATGAGATCAGCAACACCCATAACTGCAAGCTTGTCCAATTTCGATTGAGCGTAGAAGACAAGCAGGTAAAGATCAAGGCAAGCCCGGCTACCTGGTCATCGGCAAAGGAGTCTGCTTCATGACAAAGACCATCACCATCACAAGCGGCAAAGGCGGTGTAGGGAAGACGAACACCAGCCTGAATATTGCCCTGTCCCTTGCCAAACAGGGTAAGAAGGTATGTTTATTCGATGCTGACTTTGGTATGGCAAATATCAACATTCTCTTGGGATTGCACCCAAAGTACACCATTTATGACGTGATGCAGGGCTATAAAACCATGCAAGACATCATGATGCGGGATGTCCACGGGATAGATGTCCTCCCCGGCAGTTCAGGGATTGAGGCCATGAGTGATATCAGCCAATCGCAGATAGACTACCTCCTCAGCGAATTTAAAACCCTAGAGGCCTATGACTATCTCCTCTTTGATACAGCATCTGGAATCTCCAAACATGTCCTGTCATTTTGCCTTGCTGCAAGCGAGATCATCCTGGTTATCACCCATGAACCAACATCACTCACTGACGCCTATGGTCTCCTCAAGATTATCACAGCAAACAGCTACACAGGGCTTGTTAAAATTATCATCAATCGCTGTCAGAATTCAAAAAATGCCAGTACCACCTATGCCGGTTTCAAAAAAAGTGTCTCTACCTTTCTTGATCGTGAAATTGCCCCGCTCGGACTCATTCTTGAAGACCCAAAAATGACAGTGGCAATCCGCCTGCAAACCCCACTTGTCATCCATTCTCCAAACGCCAAGTCTGCTAAATGTTTTGATATTATTACCCAAAAGATCATTGCCGATGAGGTTCTGGCAGAGGATGATATCTTAAGTTTCTGGCAGCGATGCCTGGACATCATGACAGGCCCGATAAAGATGCTCCCCAAACCTCGACCAAAAGAACCAGGTCTACAACCGCAGCCCCAAGAACGTGGCCTGGATATCGCCCAAGAGATCAGGTTATTACGCCAGACCATTGAAAAAGTAGCTTGCAATCTCCCCCCAGCACCACAACAACCAGTCAGGAAGCCCCAGAAAAAACACGTCATCGGCCCAGCTACACAACTTGACCTACCCGCATTCCTGCGGGAAAACCACTTAAAGGAAAGATGAGAGGTCTACTCCCATGAGCCAAGTTCAAATAGACAACCTCATTGCCACCATTGACAACCTTCCCCCCCTGCCGGCGATTAGCACCTCCGTCATGTCTGCCCTTGATAATGACGATGTCTCCATTAATGAAATCACAGAGCTTGTTGAGAAGGACCTGGCCCTGGCAACTCAGATTCTTAAAGTTGCCAATTCTCCGACCTATGGGGCAATCAACACCATCGGCACTATTCACCACGCCATCATGATCCTCGGTCTAAAGGAGGTTCGTTCCCTTCTTCTTGTCTTTGCCGTACAAAAATTTTTCAATCTGGACACAGGTAATGAAAAGATTCGGGCCCAGTTTTGGGCCCATTCACAGGTCTGCAGTTTCACTTCAGTTCTGCTGAGTCGGCATTTTCACTTTAACGATGCCAGTGCCTTCTTTCTCGCAGGACTCATTCACGATATTGGTAAGTTGGTGGTTGATCAATACCTCCACGCCGAACATCTGCAGATCATAAATCATATCAGGACAACAAGGGGATCATACCGTGAGGCTGAAAAGCACATCCTCGGTGTGGGTCATTTTCAAATTGGCGCAAAACTCCTCCAACACTGGAGCTTCCCCAAACAGTTGACCATGCAGGTCTTTCTCCACCATGCTCCCTGGAAAGACAGCCATTTTTCCTCAGGCTCATTTATTATCTTTCTGGCAAACAACCTCACAAAACTGGCAGGTTTTCCTTGCCTTGCCGAAGAGCGACAACTATCCCTGGATGAACTGGACCAATCAAAGGCACTTCGGCTTATAAACAAAAATGGCTATGAGGTGAACACAACTCTTTTGAAGAACTTTCTTATTCAGATTAAGGAGTTTGCGACCATTGAAAAACTGCAACCGACCCAGGAACCTGGGTCGGGTTGATATGTTCTTTTTAGAGCTGATGCTGACCCGTAATAGAGCATTTCAGGTCAGCATGTCAGAGACTTTTTCCCTAAAAAGTCTACTTCTTCTTACCGCAACAGCGCTTATACTTTTTGCCACTACCACAGGGACAGGCGGCATTCCGGCCAATCTTCTTGCCCCTTGTGACCGGGGTCAATCCTGCTCCCTCAGCGGGGCCGTCAGTAATGGCCTTGGCCATTATCTCCCGTTTCGCCTGTTCCAGACGTTCCATTTCGGCAATCTCTTCCGGGCTTGCTACCTGAATCCGCATAAGGGTAGAGATGGTTTGGGTCTTCACCACACCAATCATCTCCTCAAACATGGCAAATCCTTCTCTTTTATACTCATCCAGCGGATTTTTCTGACCATAACCACGTAAACCAATACCCTCGCGCAGATGATCCATACCAAGCAAATGATCCTTCCAGTGGTCATCCACCATCTTAAGGAGCATCATCCGCTCCAAATGATGCATCTGGGCTGCCCCCACCGCTTCGGTTTTTGCAACGTAGGCATCACGCACCATCTCCAGGAGTTTATCCTCAAAATCATCGCCCCCTAAGTCATCCTTGTCCTCATCAGTCCACTCAAGGGGTAGGCCAAAGGAAGATTCAACCAATTCACCGATATAGTTCCAGTCCCAGTCAAGGGATTGCACCTTAGAGTCACAACAGATGGAAGCCAGATCCTCCACCAGATCCTGAATCATATCATCAACAATAACCGAAACATCCTCATCGGCAGAAGACAACACCAGACGTCGCTGTTTATAGATAACCTGGCGTTGCATATTCATCACATCATCATACTCAAGCAGATGTTTACGAATATCAAAGTTATGCCCTTCAACCTTGCGCTGGGCATTTTCAATGGCCTTGGAAATCATGCTATGCTCAATGGGTTCATCCTCCTCCATACCGAGACGATCCATAATTCCAGCAATACGATCCGAACCAAAGATACGCAGGAGATCATCTTCGAGGGAGAGATAAAACCGTGACGAACCGGCATCACCCTGACGCCCGGCACGACCCCGGAGCTGATTATCGATCCGCCGTGATTCATGCCGCCCTGTCCCGAGGATATGCAAACCGCCCACCTCAACCACCCCAGCACCAAGCTTGATATCAGTACCACGACCCGCCATATTAGTGGCAATGGTCACCGTGCCGTACTCACCGGCACTGGCAATGATCTCCGCCTCCTTGTCATGGTGTTTGGCGTTTAGTACCGAATGGGGAACCTTATCCTTCTTGAGCATTTTAGAGATAAGTTCCGATATCTCAATATTAACCGTACCCACCAGCACAGGTTGGCCTTTTTCGTGTAGCTCTTTAATCTCTTTTACAATCGCCCGATATTTTGCCTTGGCATTTTTATAGATAACATCGGCATAATCTTCCCGAACCATATCTCTGTGGGTGGGGACAATCACCACATTGAGGTTATAAATCTTTTTAAACTCAGAGGCTTCGGTGTCGGCCGTACCTGTCATTCCGGCAAGCTTGTCGTACATCCGGAAAAAATTCTGAAAGGTGATGGAAGCCAGGGTCTGATTTTCCCGCTCGATGGTCACCCCCTCTTTGGCCTCTAGCGCCTGATGCAGTCCATCAGAATAACGCCGTCCAGGCATGGCGCGCCCGGTAAACTCATCAACAATCATAACCTGGCCATCATTCACTAGGTAATCAACATCAACAGTAAAGAGCGCGTGGGCTTTCAAGGCCTGAGTGAGATGATGCAACGCTTCAATGCTGAGGGGGTCGTAGAGGTTGTCCACCTCAAGAAGCTCTTCACCAAGGGCCACACCTTCGTCAGTCATAGCCAGGGTTCGCGCCTTCTCATCCACAGTGTAATGGGTATCCTTTTCAAAATGCACCATAAGCTCATTAACCGAGGTGTACATTTCGATGGATATCTCAGCAGGGCCGGAGATAATCAGAGGAGTTCTTGCCTCATCAATCAGGATAGAGTCAACCTCATCAACAATGGCAAAGAAAAAATCACGTTGGCAGTAATCATCCAGCTCAAACTTCATATTGTCGCGCAGATAGTCAAAACCAAACTCGTTGTTGGTACCATAGGTCACATCAGCACCATACGCCTCTTTGCGAGCCACATCATCCATATCGTGAACAATAACACCCGTGCTCATCCCCAGAAAGGTGTATATCTCACCCATCTCTGAGGCATCACGACTGGCCAGATAATCATTCACTGTGACCACATGGGCTCCTTTACCGGCAAGTGCTGCCAGATAAACGGGCAAGGTGGAGGCAAGGGTCTTACCCTCACCGGTTTTCATCTCGGCAATCTGCCCTTGGAAGAGGACAATACCACCAATGAGCTGCACATCAAAATGACGCATGCCGGTGACCCGAATCGAGGCCTCACGCACAACGGCAAAGGCCTCGACCAAAAGATCGTCAAGGGTTTCACCGCCTGCCAGACGATCACGAAATTCAGTGGTTTTAGCAGAAAGCTCATCATCGCTAAGCTTCTGCATGGCTGGTTCAAGAGCGTTAATCTCAAGTACCAGGGGCTGGACTGCCTTTAAAACACGGTCATTTTTACTACCAAAACCTTGGTGAGTACCTTACCAAACATAGCTGCTCCTAGAATATACTTAGTCTATGGTCAACAGTCGACAGTCGACAGTTAAAGGAAAAATCTACCAGACATCTCCATGAACTGTCGACCGTCGACCGTTAGACTGTTGACCCTATTTAAAATACAATTAGATTACACCAACAACTACCACTACCTCTGCCAGACCAGTGCCTCTTCATTACAATCCGGGAATTTAGGACAATTAATGCAATCCGTCCAGACTTTATGGGGCAACTCCTTTTTATCTATGGCGGAAAATCCAAGCCTCTTAAAAAAATCGGGCTGGTAGGTTAGGGTAAAGACCTTGGCAATACCAAAATCCCTGGCATCAGCCAGACAGCGCTCAACCAGAATACGGCCAATGCCCTGCTTTTGAAATTTCGTAACAACAGCAAGAGAGCGAATTTCAGCAAGATCCTGCCAGCAGATATGTAGGGCGCAAACCCCGACAAACTCACCATTAGGCTGATGGGCAACCTGAAAATCACGCAAATTATCATATAATGAACTGAGAGACCGACCTAGCAGTTCACCCTTTTCGGCGTAACTGTTAAGCAACTCATAGGCCACCTGAACATCCGCCATCCCAGCTTTACGTATTATAACTGCCATTTCCCTAACACCTTTATCAACAATAATTCAACGTTCTTCGTTGTTTTATGTGGCTTGGTTATCGTCGTTTCATGTTCTTATTGAGCGTGAACTACTGCTGTTAATTTAGCTTTTCCACTTCTGCCATACTGATGATTTTACGTCTTCTTAACTTAACCCAAAACCTTATACCTAAATTGAGGACTCTGATCCAGAAGCCCAGGGGGGAGGGTCTAACGCTCTCCGCTAGCAGATATCAGAGTAATAAAGGCCTGCACCTGCATATCATCTGCAAATTGGTCCACCTTGGCATTGGCCTCAGTGAGATTTTCAAAACGCCCAACAAAAACCCGGTAGCGGCTTTCACCACCTTTAGGAGAAATAACAAAACTGTCCTCCCCTTTGGCCTGCCAATCAAGCACCTCCTGTTGCGCCTCTTCCATATTGTCAAAGGCTCCTATTTGCAGGGAAAACACCGACGGCTCCTCATCATCTGCAAAAAGAACCTGTTTTTTGGCCCCATTTTGCAATGGCGATGCCGCAACGCTCCCGGCATCAGTACCAATATGCTGTCCCCGTTGCCATAAATTAGAGGTGAAACGATTCAGGGCATGGGCCATGTCCGATGTACCTGAGGGTAAAAGCACCGTCTGTCCAGCCCAAACCCCAAGCAGAAACATCCATAAAAATACACAAAAAACAATGGTGACAAGGCCGAATAACCCGCCAAGGCCAAGCTCAAAACAAAGTGCAAATTTTCTTTTCCGCCGACTTTTTGGTTTGGCCATGTTCGGGCAACTATTTACTTTAGTAATGAGGGGGAACGTAAAGAATGTAGAGAAAATATAGAAGATACAGAGCCGTGAGACAACAATGCTCGAAAGACAGGACATTCTATATATTCTATTTTCATCTCACATCGACTCAGGGGCGGATACGCCAATTAAGCCAAGGCCATTGCGCAGCACCTTACTAAGACAAATCATTAGCCAGAGCCTGGCACGGGAGAGGGCAACCTGGTCAGGATCAAGCACCCGATACTCATTATAAAAATGGTGAAACTGACCGGCAAGATCCCGTAAATAAAAAACAATCCGGTGGGGAGCAAGATCCGCCGCAGCCCCCTGCACCAAGGCCGGAAAGGCACCAATCGCCTTCATTATCTTCAACTCTTCCGGCAGGGTGAGCAGGGAGAAATCCGCCTCGGAAAAATCCCCAGGTTCAACCCCCTTTTCAACCGCTTTGGTAAAAATTGTCCGCACCCTGGCATGACCATACTGGACATAAAAAACAGGATTTTCCTTGCCCTCCTCCTTGGCCACCTCAAGGTCAAACTCAAGCTGACTGTCGGCCTTACGCATCAGAAAAAAGAAACGTACCGCATCCAGGCCCACTTCGTCAATAAGCTCATCGATGGTAACAAAGGTCGCCTTACGGGTAGACATTTTCACCTGCTTGCCATCCCGCATCAGGGTTACAAACTGGTGCAACACCACGGTAACCTTGCTGGCATCGTACCCCAAGGCCGTAAGCCCAGCCATAACATCGGGCACGGTGGCAATGTGATCGGCTCCGAAAATATCCACCATCCAGTCATAACCACGTTTAAATTTTTCCCGGTGATAACAGATATCAGGCAGACGATAGGTGGGCTCACCACTCGACTTAATGATAACCCGATCCTTTTCCTGACCAAACTCGCTGGTCTTAAACCAGGTGGCATCATCCTTCTCGTACACCAAACCTTTATCCCGGAGGATAGATACCACCTCATCAATATGACCATCGTCATACAGAGTATGCTCATTATAATAATGGTCAAACTTGATACCCATACGGGTCAAGGTTCCATCAATATCTTTAAAGATGGCCTTCTCTGCGACCTTTTTAAAGAGGAGGACATCCGTAACGTCCTGCATGCCATCGCCCTGATCGTCAATGATGGACTGGGCAATATCGCGAATATAGTCACCCTGATAACCATCCTCAGGAAACTGCGACTCCTCACCAAGTAGTTCCAGATAGCGCGCTTGGGTAGATGCTCCGAGAACCCGCATCTGCCGTCCGGCATCGTTATAGTAGTACTCACGCTCAACATCATAGCCCACCGCTTCCAAGAGGCGGGCTATGGAATCACCAAGCACCGCCTGGCGACCATGACCAATGGAAAGTGGCCCTGTAGGATTGGCACTGACAAATTCCACCAGAACCCTCTGCCCATATTTTTTAGCCGCAAAACCAAAGGTGTTATCCTCAGTATCAACCACAGCAAGCACCTGTGCCCAGACGGATGGGTGCATAAAGAAATTGATGAACCCAGGGCCTGCTATTTCAACCTTGGCAAGAAGATCAGTGTTGAGGCGTAAGAGCTCAACAAACTGCTCAGCGACCTTACGGGGATTAACCTTTTTGCCAGTAGCTTTTTTCTCTCTGCCGGCAATAATCATGGCAGCATTACAGGCATAATCCCCCTGCCCCTCATGCTTAGGCTCTTCAAGCACGTAACTGTTCGCGGCGGCAGAAGACCATAGACCCTGCGCCACACCTTTATCGAAACAGGATTCAACCCATTGTTGCAACTGTGATTTAATCATTATTTTTTTTTAGAAATTGAGAAGAAGAGAAATAAGAAATAGAGAAGAATGACTTTTTACTTAAAAAGACCCCCTACTGATTTCAGCCATTCTACCTTCTCAAATTCTCCCTTTAAACATACTCCCGGGGATTCAAATTCCCCAGAGTACATAAAATTTCATAGTTAATTGTTCCAGCCCAAGTAGCGATATCGGTGGCAGAAATTTGCTTTTCACCCTGCCGGCCAAGAACTACGACTTCGTCACCACATTTAACCAGGTCAATGTCAGTGACATCAACCACGGTCATATTCATACATACTCGGCCAATAACCTTGGCAAACTCCCCACCGACAATAACCTTCCCACAACCAGAAAGAGCGCGGGGGAAACCATCTGCGTAACCAATATCAATCACGGCAAGAATACTGTCACGTTCCGTCTTTTGGCTCAACCCATAACTAATCCCCGTACCGGCAGGAACCGCTTTGACCTGTAGCACCCTGCTTGTCACCCGCATAACAGGTTCAAGAACCACCTTCTCGGCCCCCGCCACCTGTTCGCCTGGCGCATAACCATACAGGGCCAAACCGAGCCGAACCATATCAAGAAAGGCTATGCCGCTAAGAAATGCCGCAGAGTTAGCCATATGAACCATGGGGGTCAAGCCTAACCCGCGCACATCTTTTATGACTTGCCTAAAAACACCCTCCTGTTCAAGACTTAACGCTATATCCGTATCTGCCACCGGAAAATGCGCCATCAAACTGGCGAGAACAAGGGGGAAACTAGCAAGTTTACGACAAACTCCAACAACTTCCTGCGGATCAAACCCCAAACGCCCCATGCCACAATCAACTTTGAGATGGATGGCTAATTCTTCCGGCACCTGGGAGAGCAAATAGGCAAGCTGAACACCATCACTGACCACAGGTTCAAGTTTATAGAGGGCAAGCTCAGAGACCTCCGCATTACAACCAGCCAGAAGAACCACAATCCGACCCGTGATACCATGCAACCGCAACCGCCTGCCCTCAGCCACCGTACCAACACCAAACCAATCCGCGCCGACATCCTGCAATGCCCCAGCAACCGCAAGCATCCCGTGCCCATAACCATCGGCCTTAACAACTGCCATAAGCTTACACCGGTCGTAAGTCCTATCCTGCAGCCTCTGGTAGTTTCGCCTTAAGGCCTGAAGATCAACATAAGCTGTAGTCATTGCGCCCTTATTCCCATCGTTTCAAAGTAACACCTGCGCGCAGAGCAAACCAGCCCTGCCAGGAAATACGGCTGGCAAACAACAGACCACATCCCACCGTAAGCGAGAACAGACCAGACCACTCCTCACCGGAAGGACACATCCTGAGCAATCTGCCGAATATAATCATTGCGCCAATAATTAGCCACGTTCTTAAGGGGAAAATATGCAAAGCCGAGGCTTTTTCAGTATATCCCCCAAGACGGCTTACATTCTTGCGACACACCCTATCTAAAATAAAACGGGATTTAAGAATACCAATACAGATAGCAAGACCAACAACCCACCAGGCAAAGCCAACAGCCTCCACAATGATAACGCCGCGATACAGTAATTTCAGCCCGGCAAGAGTCCAAACAAGAGCCGCACAGAGCTGCAAAGCAGAGGATGAAATTTTAAACACAGGTCTTGCCTTCCAGTGAATAGGGTTAAGATAAAATAAAACAAATATGGCCTGTCCCCCTAAAAAAGGAAGCAGGCCATATTTAAACTGGAGCCGTAAAGTAACGAAGATTAAACTTCAGTTACTGCCAAAGCGCCTTCAGGACAAACTTCAACACAGGTCTCACAACCAAGACATTCGTCAAGTTCAACAATAACAACTTTACCATTTTCCATCTCGTAAACAGAAGCAGGACAAGCATTTACACATTCTTCGTCCCCAACACATTTATCAAGATCTATATCAATTTGCCAGCCCATGACGCAACCTCCAAAAAATAAATAAAATTCAGCAAATAAGAGAACTACCGAAAGAAAAGACTTAAGTAAGTACAAAATTCACTTAAAGCAAAGCCCGTATTTTGTCAACAGAAAACCCCTTTTTCTATCGACTGTCAACAGGGCAACGTAAGTTCTCTGTTGACCTTGACGGCCGTATCCTTTATTTTTTGCTCTCCTGTTTGCCTAAAAACCAGGTTAGCCCCGACCCAAAGTCGGTCTGAGCAAACACTACTGAAAATATAAACCACCCCAAAAGGATATATTTATGTCTATAAAACGTCAGATGCAACGTAAGCATCAAACTCAAAACGCCGATAAAAAACTGATCGCCTCTAAAAACGAAAATGCCATGGTTGGGGGCATCCTTGAAGGTAGCCCTGATGCGGTAGGTGTTGTTATTATCAGGCTCGAATGCGGCTGCCGCAAGATGGCAGCAGTTGATATCAAGGGCGACATGGCCAGCAAGAAGATCATCGCCTACCGCGACAATGCCGATTCCATCTGTGACAAATGCAAGGAAGACCACGGTGATTTCAGCCGGATAACTACCCAGTTTATCGAATGGGACAAGGACGACATTGAGGGTGCCACCAAGAAGATGATTTACGAAAAGGTATTTGGCACGGCACCTATAGTCCACTAGCGTTTGCGTGAAGTTCCTTTTCTATTTTGCTTTCTTAAACTCTTTAGCCTTACCCACCAAGGCCTCCGCCCACTCCGGCGTACCAATGGCATGTACATGGGTGTAGAGGGCAAGAACATTCTTATAGATCAGACCATCGCCCCCTTCTGAAAACCCAACGCCCCTCTCCATTTTAAGGCCGAGATCAGTACAGGAACCTGTCCAGTTACCAATCTTTGAGTAGCGAAACTCATGACCTTTAACCTCAGTATTCTCGGCATAAAAAGGATTAATAGCCGTGGCCCTGGCCACCGTATAGCCATGGGCCTGGGGGCGTTTTTTAATGGCAAAGGTCACCGGGAAAACACCAACAAGGGAGTGAGAATCGCCACCTAAGGTTATTTCACTGCCAAGATAGATAAGACCGCCACACTCGGCATAAATTGGCAAGCCATGCTCTGCCACCTCTTTGACCGAGGTACGGAAACTGCTATTTCGGGCTAGAAGATGCGCGCTGGTTTCAGGAAAACCACCGCCGATATACAGCCCATCAAGGTCAGCAGGCAGGGCTTGATCGGTCAAGGAATTGACAAAAACAAGCTCGGCCCCTCTTTCCCGCAACGCCTGAAAGTTTTCCGGATAATAAAACTGAAAGGCCGCATCCTGAATCACACCTATTTTCACTTCTGCCTCAGGCAAAGAGCCCTGCTCGGCAACATTAAATCTCCCAGCGAGATCAGCCATAAGAGACTCAACCTGCTCAAGATCCATATATTCAGCGACCCCCTGGGCCAGATCGGCAATGGCATCACCAGTACCATCATACTCCTGAAAAGGCGTCACTCCCAGATGCCGCATGGGGAAAATATCCCTCTTCAGCCGCCGGTAAGCTCCAACCACGGGGACTCCGGCATAGGTTTCAACCGCCTCGCGGACAATCTTCTCATGCCGCGCACTACCGATTCGGTTAAGCACCACACCAACGATATTCACCTCAGGATCAAGCACCTTACAACCGAGAACCAGGGCCGCAATGGTGCGGGTTGTTTTGGTGCAATCCACCACAAGAAGTACAGGCAGATCCAGCAGTTTTGCCAGTTCACCAGTGGAGTAGCCACCATGGGCATCAACGCCGTCATATAGCCCGCGATTACCTTCGACAATAACCACCTCTGCCGTGACAGCACGCCGCTCAAAAGACTGTACTAAGGCATCTTGCTCCATAAGGAAGGGATCAAGATTATAGCAACCGTGCCCACTGGCAAGGGACAACCGGCCAGCATCAATATAATCCGGCCCCTTTTTAAATGGCAGCACCCTCTTGCCAAGCTTGGCGTAGTAGGCACAAAGACCCACAGCCACCACACTTTTACCAGAGCCTCCGCCAAGACCGGCAACAATAATTCCTTTCATATCCAAACCTATTGTTTTTTCTCCAAATCAAAACAAATGCTCTACCACGAAGGCACGAGATAAGCACGGACTTCAGGGACACGAGACTTCAAAAAAACATTATTTTAAAAATATTTCCTTCGAGCTATTTAGGCCCTTGATAGTTGAAATAAACTCCCCAAAATAGCAATCCAAGCCGAGCCATTAAGACAAGCTCAAACCTTTTATTTATGGTAAGTAATTAACCCCTTGAATTATTTAAAACCATGCTTACTGTAGATCAAATTCAAAATGACAACTCTAAAATATACCGGTGCCGCGCACCGTTTTTTTTAATATGACAACGAGGTTTACCATGTCTGACCAAGAATTAACTGAAGATTTGCCAGCCGTAATTGCTGAGATGGAAGCAAAAGTAGCAGAATTCCCCAAATCCCTCATGGCACACCACCACCTTGCCCTGGTTTACCGCAAAGCCGGTCGCCAGAATGACGCCTTAAAAGAACTCCACACGTGTATTGAAATTGATGAAGCCTCGGCAGAATCATATATCAACCTTGGCGCCCTTTATTTCGAAATGGGAGAGTTAGAAAAATCCCTTGAAGCAAACAAAAAGGCACTTATCCACTCCGCCAACCCGGCCCAGGCCCATTGCAATATTGGTCTCATCCATCAGCAACAGGGTGATAATGACAAGGCCATTGATGCCTACACCAAGGCAACCCTAAACGACCCAAGACTGGCCTTTGCCTGGATCAACCTTGCCGCCGCAAAAATTGGGGCCGGTAAATATGCTGAGGCACTGGATGCCGCAAGAAAAGGCATTGAGAATGATCCAGACTACCCCATGGCCCACAACAATCTTGCCGTTGCCCTGTACTACAACGATAAGTTTCAGGAGTCAGATAAGGCCATGAAAAAGGCGGAGAGCCTCGGTTATCCAGTTGAACCTATGTTTAAGCAGGTTCTTGCTGAAAAATTGTAGAAATAGGCGAAGGTATAAGGATTTAAGGTCTAAGGCATGAACATCCCCCTTTCCCCTTAAAACCTACGCCCTTTCACCTCAAATAACAGAGTTGTTTATTATGAAAAAAGGTTCAGATAGAGTACGCCCATGGTGTCCATTTTGTGGACAGGATGTGGGCAAACCGGTGGAGCCTGTCAATCGCAAGATGGACGAGTTCCTCCTGGGTGAATGCCAGTGCGGCGCCGTGTACACCTCAGATCCGACTGGTTTTAATGTTGGGTCTGCCATGGTTGAATGTATGGTGGCCGCCTGTGGTGACAATGCCGATTTGGCGTTTGACCTTGATCCAGATGAAGATTATTTATCCGATCGTATTGACCACTATAATGAGGTTGACCATTACGTCTATGAGAGTGGTACCACTGATGGTAGGATGATTCGTGGCGTTCTATACTTTATTCGTTTGAATAAGGACGTAGCTGGTCTTTCCAAAAACATCAAGGGTCATAAGAAAGCAAAAGCTGAGAAGATACAAGCCACAGCCATTTCTTCTTTTATACCACCAGAGATGGAACCTCTAGCCGACCCTAAAGTTAAACAAAAACGGGTTAAAAAGACGGAGGTTGCCCAGTGGGTTAAAGAGGGCAACATTGACGCCTTGGTTTATGCCGGAATGGATAATTCTCGGACACTGCGCTTTATTCAGCGTCTCCTGTACGACCCAAGTGAAGAAGAGCGCTACAAGATCGCCTACACAATGGGCCAGGTTTGTCGACGCATCTCCACCCGTAAACCAGGGCATGTCAGTGATCTTCTTCACCGCATGTACGAATCCACAACAGATTCCGCCGCTACCCACTGGGGTGTTTTTGAATCGGTGGGCTATGTTATTGCCATGCGAGCTGACATCTTCGGTGCCTTTGCCCGACACCTTCTCCTCCATCGCAATGTCCCCACCAGCCGGGCACATATCCTGTGGGCCCTTGGGACCATTGCTGAGCATAGCCCTGATGTTATCCGCGCCACCCCGATTTATTCAGTGTTTGACATGGTCTCCCATATTGACCCCGAGACCCGTGGTCAAGCGGTTCGGGTTTTTGGCCGGATCAATGCCATGGAGGTTCGTAGCCAAATTGAAGCGTTGGTTGATGACGATGCAGAACTCACCGTCAACGAAAAAGGCTTGGCGATAAAAACCACAGTGGGTAAACTTGCTAAAGAAGCGCTGGATACCATGGGTACCATGAGTGGAAATGAAAAAGCCGCCCCCATGACCTTAGGCAACGCAACATTATAAAAACAAAAGATAGAGAATCAAAGCAGATTAAAGAAGGTAGAGAATATGGATAAGTAACGCAATCCCCCCCCGACCTTCTTTCATTCTTTACATTCTTTTTTAATTATATAGGAAATAGATATGAGCGACCAACTACAAATGATCCCCACAAACCCAGGTGAAGCTGGAGACGATGAGTCGGGCCCAAAGAGCCAGGCCCGTAAAGATTACGATTCTGGCGTCAGCCACCTTAACAATAAAGAGTATGCCATGGCCGCCAACGCCATCCACAACGCCTTAAAGGGATGGGAAGAAGAGGACAATCAAAATGGTATCGCCAATGCCTGTGACAAAATGGCTGACATCCTCGTAGGCAAAGAGAAGTACGAACAGGCGCTGGAATTTTATGATAGGGCTTATGAAATTTGTACAAACGATTTTGATCGTTACTCTTTGATCAGCCTTGAGAACAAAAAGGCCAATGTCTTTGCCAAACTCGGTCGTTTCCCAGAGGCCATCAACCTCTACCTTGAACTCTTTGATGAGTACTCAAGCAACCGCGATGCCGGCAATACCGTAGCTATCCTAGAGACGCTCTCCGAACTATATATCAGCAACAAACAAAAAGACAAAGCCGCAGACTGCTTTAAACTTATGGCATCGATTCATTTAAGCTATAAGCACAAGAAGGAATCTGAGGAATGTGAGGCGAAGGCTAAAGAGCTATTGGCTTAAGAAGCGCCCTCACTCAGCATTCGTAACAGGCTGAACCAAAACAAAAAAAGCCCGTATCTCAAATTTGAGGTACGGGCTTTTTTATGCAAAACACCAGAAGAAAAGACTAATTAATTACTTTGATCTTTATCATCTTCGTTCTTGATACGACTTGGAATACCATACATGGTGGTGGAACCAGAGGACCAGAACATCAACCGCTCTTCACGAACAAGCTCATTGGCAACGTTCTTGATGCGACGAGCCTTGGAATCAGGATCGCACTTGTAGAAATCTTTGATGTACAACTGTGGCTTAGGAGCTTTGGTTGCTTTTGCAACGATCGCATCTTTCAACTCATCATCAGATAAAGGCATAATATTTCTCCAAAAAGGTGAAATGAAACAAATCCATAACCAAAAGAAGCGAATAACCGGAAAATCCAGCTATCCGCATCTCAAACTAACTAAAATAACAATTAGCAGTGGCTTGTGAACTTGAAGTTTGTAGTAGTTCTCCAAGTATCGTAAGCAAGACGATAGTCATCGATACTTTTCATGGTAAAAGGAATACCAGTTTTCTCGAAGAACATCTCCCAACCAATACGCTCACACCACTCACCAATACGCTCGTACTCATTTGCGTCCTTGGCATAGACTTCAACGATATTCTTAATCGCATCAACAGTCTCTGGCCAACGAGGTGGAGTGTTTGGCAGGAATGGAATAACCATCTTGGAGAAGGTAGGGTTACTTCTAGTGTTAGAAACCTTACCACCAACCAGGATAGCAATACCGTCACCATCAGGATCAGCAAGTGGCATGGCAGGACACATGGTGTAACAGTTTCCACAGAACATACAACGCTCAGCATTAACCTTAACTGATTTGATTTCTTCGCCTTCGGAGTTGGTAGCCTTAGCAGGTTTAACAGCACCGAGTGGGCAGGAAGCAATCGCCAGTGGCAGCTCACAGAGACCGGAGATGGCATCGTGATCAATCATTGGTGGCTTACGATGCACACCGAGGATAGCGATATCGGAACAGTGTACAGCACCACACATGTTCAAACAGCAAGCGAGAGCAAGCTTAATCTTGGCAGGAAGAGTCATGCTACCGAAGTAGTCAAACAACTCGTCCATAACTGCTTTAACAACACCAGAGGCGTCAGTAGCAGGGGTATGACAGTGAATCCAACCCTGTGTGTGAACACAGTTTGAAATACAGGTGCCGGTACCACCAACAGGGAACTTGTTGCCACGGGATTCAAGATCATCAATAAGAGGCTGAACCTTATCTTTGGAATCCACCATGAATTCAACGTTGTTACGAGTGGTAAAACGGAGACAACCGTCACAATGTGCATCAGCAATGTCACACATCTCACGGATTAACTCGATGGAAATAAGACGAGCAGCACCAACACGAACAGTCCAACACTCAGCACCAGATTCAGAAACATGAACCATTACGCCAGGCTGGGTGATCTCGTGGTACAACCACTTCCCTTTGTTCTCTTTAACAACGGCAGGGTAGAATTGCTCAAAATGTGGAGGACCGATGTCTGTGATGCGGTCTTCCATTGGTTTGTCTGGATTGTAGCCCATAATAAACCTCCTTCTATGTTATAGAATGAATTTTATTTAATTTAACCGTTTACAATAAGACCTTAGCTCATTGTGCATGCTTCTTACGGAATTCGCGAACGTCACGATCAAAACCACCAGGAACTTCATCTGAAGTCCAGAATACGTATGGATTCTCACGAGGAATCTTAACATGTTGTGGAATTGGATCAAGACCAAGAACCTTAATGAAAGTAGGCAGACCAACACGTTGGATCGTTTCACCAACACGCTCACGGTTCTTACCAACAGTCATCCACCAGTCCCAAATTTCTTCGATCACGTCAATAACGGCTTCATAGTCGTTATCTGGGTTAATCTCGATAAAAGGAATGGTAAGAGTAGCCATTTGCGCACCATCAAGGATAGGAGCCTTAGCACCACAGAGGATGGAAGCACCTTTTACAAGGCCTGGGCGACAAGCCTTAGGCATCATGTTGAGGCAATGCATACAACGGGTACAGTTCTTGTTGTCGATTTGCAGTTCGTCGCCTTTCATGCGCATACAGCCAGTGGGACAAAGAGCAAGAACGTCACGCTCCATATCGAAAGCACTAGCGTTACTCTTAGCTCCACCGTTTGGCTTGTTGTCACCAGAGATGTACTTAGCAACTTCTGCTTGGTCGATACGGATATCATCCTTCCAAGTTCCAATAACGGAGAAGTCAGAACGAGCGATAGAAGCTACACAGTCGTTTGGACAACCGGACATTTTAAACTTGAACTTATAAGGAAAAGCAGGACGATGAATTTCGTCTTGATAATGCATGGTCAAGTGATGACAGAGTGAAGCAGTGTCATAACAAGAATACTCACAGCGAGCTGTACCAAGACAACAAGCAGGAGTACGAAGGTTTGAACCAGAACCACCGAGATCTTGTTTCAGATCATGGGTGAGGTCATAGAACAAAGGCTCCAGGTTTTCAGTGGTAGTACCAAGAAGTACAAGGTCACCAGTGGAACCGTGCATATTGGTCATACCTGAACCATATTTTTCCCAAAGGTCACAAATCGCGCGAAGTTTCGCGGTATTGTAAAACTTACTGGATGGCTGATTCAAACGTACAGTATGAAAGTGCGCAACTCCAGGGAACTGTTTTGGCATATCTGAATAACGGCCTACAATACCACCACCGTATCCAAATACACCTACGATTCCACCGTGCTTCCAGTGGGTAATCTTGTCAACAAAGGACACCTCAAGTTGACCCAGAATATCCCAACATTCTGGTTTAGTCTCGGCTTGACGTTTGATGTCTGTTACAAACGATGGCCAAGGTCCTTTCTCGAGCTCGTCCAATAAGGGCGTATCATGCTTTGGCATTTTCTCGTCTCCTCCTAAGGATCTTAATTAATGTTAAAGCTTTTATACCTCTAATTCACTTCAAAGTTACAAGAATTTGCCGACAAATGGCGCACCCTACCAGTGACTTCAAAATGAGAAAAAACAATTCTGAATAGGAATTCAGTTTGGTGAACTTATCTCTAGGGCTAATTTTTGTCAACCAAAATCTTGCCCAAAAAAGGATGATTTTCGCCGTTATTGGCGACAGGTAATCTGTACTCCATCTCTCCTTAAAAATGTGGCCGGAAAAGTTGACGGTTTACCTTTGGCAGTTTATGTCTTAACATCACATTTTCTCGGCTTAGACTCCCCACAACCCTCTACCCTATTAAAGTTTATGGCCCGACCAAAAAAAAATCGTATCTGCCGTACCACTCCGTATCAAAGTGGCTTTAAACCCACCGGCACACCGCTCCCGGAACTGACCACAGTCGTCTTTCTTAATGAAGAACTCGAAGCAATAAGACTCTGCGATCTGGCGGGACTTACCCAGAAACAGGCTGGCGACGAGATGGGAGTTTCCAGGGGAACCGTACAGAGGATACTCACCACGGCGCGCAAAAAAATAGCCTCTGCGCTGGTGAACGGAGAGGCCTTGATTTTCAAATAGATTTTTAAGGTAAAAAGGTTGAGGTGTAAGGCGGAAAGGACATAACGCCCTTACACCTTAGACCTTAACATCTTTTAATGATGACAGAGACCACCACCCGTACAGGCCTGATCAGCATTTATCTCAGGGAGATCACCAGCGGTAAAAGCCATAACCACATCGGCCACTGAACTATACTTACCCTTCTCTGCAAAAAACACACCCATGCCAATCTCGGCACACATGGTAAGTGGTCGCTGGCCCATCCCACTAACAATAACCTTCTTAACCCCAGCCTTGGCAAGGGCCTTTACCGGAATCATACACCCGCCAGGCTCATGGGCAACATTACCCTGAGTAGACACACCAACCACCCTGTTGTCTTCAATCTCAAGCAGCGTAAACAGGTCAGAATGACCAAAATGTTCCGATCTGCCAGCTTCCATACCGCCTGGGTTATTCGATGGTACTGCAACCTTGTAGGACGACATAATCTTCTCCCTTTATACCTTATATGTATTCACTTTCTGTTAAATTTGCCAATTGGCCCACCACACCGTTTTGTGTATATGCTCATATTGACCCTTCATTGTTTCTTTGTCAAGCATGAATTTAAGCATTACCTGATATTCTTATCCTTGGATTGACATCGCCATTCTTTCACGATATGTTTCTTTTTTTCCAGAAGACAAAGAATATAGAGGAGATAAAGAAGGTACAGAAGATAGAATACAGAGACCTATTTTACTATTCTACAACTTCTTTACATTCTCGACCTCCCCATCTAAAAAAATCCTTGGAGGGAATATAATGGCAGAGAAAATAGTTATTATCGGTGGTGTAGCCGCAGGCCCCAAAACAGCCTGTCATGCAAAACGCCTCATGCCGGATGCTGAATTTACAATTATTGACCAGGACAGCCTTATTTCCTACGGCGGTTGCGGTATCCCCTATTATGTTGCCGGCGATGTAGCTGACGAGGATGAACTTCGCAAGACGTCCTTCCACATGACCCGTAACGAGGATTTCTTCCTCACCGCTAAAGGGGTTAATGTCCGCACCCTGACCCGCGCCACAGCCATCGACCGCAAACAGAAATGCGTCCATGTTGAGCATGTCGAGACGGGGAAAAAAGACAGTATCCCTTACGACAAGCTGGTTATCACCACAGGCTCCAAGCCCTTTATTCTGCCCATTCCCGGTGCTAATCTTGCTGGTGTTTATTCCATCAGCGACCTCCACAAGGCTATTGACATCAAGAAGCAACTTGCCACGGGTAAAGTCGGCAAGGCGGTGGTGATTGGCGGTGGAGCCATTGGCCTTGAGATGGCTGAGGCCTTTGCTGATCTCTGGGGGTGTGACACTTCCGTCCTTGAATTTATGCCCCAGCTCCTGCCGCGCATTGTTGACCCGTGGTTTTCCACCATGCTGGTTAAACATATGGAGTCCATGGGAGTTGACATCTACACCGACGAAGGTGCCACCGAGATTGTCGCCGGTGATGATGGTCGGGCCTGCAAGGTAATCACCGCAAACCGTACCCTTGAATGCGATATTGTCATCATGGCCACCGGCGTTCGGCCCCGTTCTGAGCTTGCCGAAGAGGCCGGGCTATTGGTTTCGCCCTTTGGCATTGTCGTAAACGACAGGTTGCAAACCTCAGATCCGAACATCTACTCAGCGGGAGACTGTATTGAAGTCACCCATATGGTGTCCGGCCAGAAATTTATGGCGCCACTCGGCTCCCTTGCCAACCGTGAAGGACGCATTGTTGGCGACAACCTTGCCGGTATCCCCACCACCTACCCTGGTGCCATGGGCAGCTTTATAATGAAGGCGTTTGAACGTTGCATTGGTGCCACCGGGCTTTCCCTTGAATCAGCGAAGGCCGCTGGTTTTGATGCGGACGCCGCTATCACCGTCTCCTCCGACCGGGCCCATTTTTTCCCCACAGAGGCCAAGATCCCTCTGCAAATCGTCTTTGATAAACGCACCAGACGAGTACTCGGTGTTCAGGGGTTTGGCCCCATGACCGATGCCGTTCTGACTCGCATTGATGCCTCCGCCGCCCTTATCGCCAAGGAAGGAACTATTGACGATTTCAGCCTGTGCGAAATGGCCTATGCTCCGCCATTTGCCACCGCCCTTGACGCCCTGAACACAGCAGCCAATGTTGCCGACAATATGCAGATGGGACGCCAACACAATGTCTCTGTCCCCGATTTTATGGACTGGATGGCAGATCAGGCAAGTCAACCCGACTGGGTGGCCCTTGATATCCGTCATCCCAATGAAATTGACCCGTTTAAACAAAAATTTGGCGATACATGGGTGCCTTTAGTCTATAATGAGGTTCGTGAAAAATACAAAACCCTGCCCACAGATAAAAAACTCATTATTATCTGTGATGCGGGAACCCGCTCCTATGAGATCCAGATCTTCCTTAACTCCGTGGGCTACACCAACACCTTAGTACTGGGTGGCGGCTTTAATATAATTAAACGGCTGGAACCAGACTGGTGGCCAAATAAATAAACTAGGATAAATTATGCAGGATGAAGACTGGCTTGACAATATAGCTCCACACCAAAGGCCAGTGCTCGTCCTGCAATCCTTACTCTTCACCCTGCTTCTTTTATCCCTTGTAACATCGGTTTTCGCCCAAACCAATATCAACAGTGCCAGTAAAACGCAACTTACAGAACTGCCCTATATCGGTGAGGTAAAGGCCGAGGCGATTATCAACCATCGTAAAAAAAATGGCCCCTTTAAATCTATTAGGGATATCCAGAATGTCCCAGGCATCGGCGAAAAATCCTTTCTGATTCTAGAGCCACTTATTACCATTTCCGGTACCACAAAAACACCAAAACCCAAGAACGAACCTGATGCCCCCATAGCCCAATCGATCCGCACCGGCCAGATCATGATTCTCACCAATCAGCAGTACCTGCCCATGTTGCGAAATTTCATAAGAACGGCTAAATACCGCATTGATATTGGCATGTACATCTTCAAGGTTGGCAAATCAAAGAACAACGGGCCGCGCCGAGTCCTTAATGAACTTATCGCCGCCAGAAAACGCGGGATCAAGGTCAACATTATCCTTGAAAACTCAAGCTACAGTGAATCCCTTAATGAAGACAACAGGCGGGTTGCCCGGATGCTGCGCAGAAACAAGATAAACGTCAGATTTGATTCAAAAAAACGCACCACCCACACCAAGATTGTCATCATAGATGGCAGGTTTGCCTTTATTGGTTCCCATAACTTTACCCACTCAGCCCTCACCAAAAATAACGAAATCACCCTGCTTCTTGATAACCCGAGGGTGATTCGTGATATTTCAAAATACCTAACCAACATCAACTAACAGCCATGTCCTTACTCCATGACGCCTACGACCTCCTGCAACAGGGTAAACCCCAGGATGCCTCCACCCTGTTACATTCCATAGTCGCCAGCAACCCGGAAGATAGCCAGACCTTCTACCTTCTCGGCATCATTGCCATGCAAAACGCTGATGAAAAAGAGGCCGCCAAGTGGTTTAGCAAAACAGTTAATATCAGCCCCGAAGCAACCCCGGCCCATTACAACCTTGGCGTTTTATGCCAAAACAGGGGGAACCTGCAGGCGGCCCTAAATCATTACCAAACGGCGATCAATCTTGACCCTAATGATACCGACATCCGCTTCAACCTGGCCTTAACCAGTAAACAACTCGGCCTGCTAGCAGAGGCCAAAACCCATTTTGAAACCATTCTCCAAAATGACCCAAAGGACACCGACTGCCTGTACAATCTTGCGGGCACAGAGCAACAGCTAGGCAACTGCAAGGCCGCTATTAACCTGTTGGAAACCCTGCTAAAACATGCAGCAAATCATCTTTCAGCCTTAAATAATCTGGGCTACCTGTACCACAAGGAGGGCTTGAGCCAACAAGCTATCCCCGTCTATCAAAAACTCATCGAAAACAACCACAACGCCACCGCCGCAAAGCACCTCCTCGACTCCCTTACCGGCACCACCACAAGTCATGCGCCAGCAGAATACATCAAGGATATTTTCGATCAGTTTGCTGACCATTTTGACGAAAGCCTCCAGCAAAAACTGGGCTACAACACCCCCACCCTCCTGCGGCAACTCCTGGATGTAAGTTTACCCTCAGCCCAATTTACCCACGGCCTTGACCTTGGCTGTGGCACAGGCCTGTCCGGCGAGACATTCGTCGACTGCACCAAAAAACTAACCGGCATTGACTTAAGCCCTAAAATGCTTGAACAGGCCGAAAACAAGAAGATATACCACAACCTGCATGAAGCCGACCTTGTCCCCTTTATCCTCAAGGACC
>JAJRUT010000009.1 GCA_024277655.1 Deltaproteobacteria bacterium
GCCTTGATCATTCTATCTTTGACAAGGTCATTGTTAATTCTGGTATCACTGCTGACGGTACGATTTTTATCAAGCCAGCTATAGGTTCTGAGGCCCTGGAAGTTGTATGTTTGGTCAAAATCCTGATGGACGGTGATGGCGCTACAACTACTGAGGATGAGAATAAGAGGGAGCAGGAGCAGGGAAAAGCATTGTTGCATGGTGGAACCGCCGGGAATGAGTTAATATTTTTGTGCACTGTAGCCTGAAAATAATGAAGGGTAAAGGGTTCTTTATGGTTGTGAGGTGTGGCGATGTATGCTCTGTTTGACCTATGAAATTTTGTGTACTTGGTAGTGGTAGTAAGGGGAATGCCACATATATTGAAGAGGAAGGGCATGGTCTTCTTATTGATGCCGGGTTTTCTGGTAAGGAGCTGATGCGCCGACTGGAGGCGATTGAGGTCGCAATTGAGACTATTGCCGCAATTGTCGTTACCCATGAACATCACGATCATATTCATGGCGCTGGTATTCTTTCCCGCAGGTATGGAATCCCTGTGTATCTAAATCAGCCTACGGCTGATGCGGGGCTAAAGCGCCTTGGCAATGTCGAACATCTGCGTCTTTTTGAGACGGGTGGTCTGTTTTCTGTCGGCCCGTTTATGCTTCATCCCTTCTCTGTTTCCCACGATACTGCTGACCCGGTTGGTTTTGTGGTGGAGGGGAATAGTCGGCGCCTTGGTTACTGTACTGATACTGGAATGGTGAGTCGTCTTGTCCTCCACAGGTTGTCTGGATGTCATGGCTTGATCCTTGAGTGTAATCACGATCCGCAGATGCTTGAGGATGGCCCATATCCTCTCCATTTGCAACAGCGGGTGCGTTCCCGAGAGGGGCATCTTGCCAACCTTGATGCGGCCTGTTTTTTGGGGGAATTGCTCCATTCAGATTTGCAACATGTGGTGTTGGCCCATCTCAGCGAGACCAATAACAGCCCGGAGCTTGCCCTTGATACGGTGTTAGAGTTTATAGTGAGTAAGACGATTGACCATGCTTTACCCGAAATTTCAGTGGCTAAGCAGGATAGCCCCGGTAAACTGGTGGAGTTGTGAGACCTCCGTATCCGTGGAAGGTTGGCGCTACCTCCTTCGTCATTGCCGACTCGGTGGAGGAAAATGTCCGTTTCCTCGCGGGCCTTGTTGATGATGTGCAGCTCCTTTTTTTCGAGTCGTCCTGGCTGGCCCGTTTGCCCAACCATATTGATGTCTCGGTACTTTGCGACTTGGCCACGGAACACGGTCATAGTTACACGGTACATCTGCCCCTTGATTTACGTCTTGGTGCGAGTGATTCAGTGGTGCGGGATCGAAGTATTGCTGAAGTTTGCCGGATTTTTGAGCAATGCCAATCCCTGTCTCCTTTGGCCTATGATCTCCATTTAAACCGCGAAATGGCAGTTACAGACAGGAGATGGCGCGATAATTGCCGGCAGTCTCTGTCTCTTTTGCAAGTGGAGCTAGGCTACGAGTTATCAAAACTCTGTGTTGAAAATATCGACTACGACTTTGAGCTGATAGCCCCTGAGGTAAAGGCTAGTGGAGCGAAGGTTTGTGTTGATTTTGGTCATCTCCATCATTGTGGCTTTAATGATGCTGGTTGTCTTTCTCGCTATGATACCCAGCATATTCACCTGCATGGATTGGCAGAGGGACGTGATCATCACCCCTTATCTGTCACAGATATTCCCTTCTTAAAACAACTGGCTCTCGAGATGGTTGTTCAAGATTATAGCGGAGTTGTCACCCTTGAACTATATAAGTCTCAGTGGCTGACTACGTCTCTTGCTGTTTTAGACAAGGCCTGGTCAGAGTTTAATAAAGATTAAACAACCACAGACATGCCACGGAAATAAATCTGTGACCATCTGTGGTGCAAAGAAAAAATAAAATTATGTCTCTTACCCATCAACAACTGACAACTCATCTTGGTAAAATAACTCCCCTGGATCGGGATTGGGGCAATAAGGCTAAGGCTCGGTTGGATAATCTCACCAAACCCCTCGGCGCCTTAGGAAAACTTGAAGAATGCGCCCGGCAGGTGGCGGCTATCACCAGGTCTCTGACTCCTGATCTTAGCCGAAAAATTATTATCACCTTTGCCGGTGATCATGGGGTGGTGACAGAGGGGGTTAGTGCAGTCCCGGCCGAGGTAACGCCACAGATGGTGGCCAATTTTTTGGCTGGTGGGGCCGGGGTCAATGTTTTGGCGCGTCACGTTGGTGCCGAGGTGCGGGTGGTTGATGTTGGAGTTGCGGTGCCGGTTTCGGGGGATGGTTTGATTGTTGCCAAGGTCAAAGCGGGGACGGACAATATTCGCAAAGGCCCAGCAATGACTGAGGATGAGGCTCTTGCTGCCATCCAGGTTGGTATAATGGCCTGTCGTGATGCCATCAATGATGGGGCAGGTCTTGTGGGTACAGGTGATATGGGTATTGGTAATACCACACCCTCGGCTGCGCTGTTTGCCCAGTTTCTGGGGTTAAATCCTGGGGATGTCACCGGTCGCGGCACTGGCATTGATGATGCAGCTCTTGTCCATAAAATTCAGGTGATTGCCGATGCCCTCAAGGTGAATAAGGAGCGTTGCACTTCCCCGGTGGCCACCCTTGCCGCCGTGGGAGGTCTTGAAATTGCTGGAATTTGCGGCATGATCCTTGAGGCTGCAAGGGCCAGGGTTCCGGTGGTGGTGGATGGCTTTATCTCCAGTGCCGGTGCCCTCTGTGCCATGGAGATGAAAGAAAATGTCATTGACTATTGTTTCTTCAGTCATATGTCAGCAGAGCAGGGGCATCGTCTCTTTTTTGACAAGATAAATGCTGAGCCCTTGCTCCATTTAGGTTTGCGTCTTGGTGAGGGTACGGGGGCTGCTCTGGCTATGTCGCTTGTTGAGGCCGGGGTGAAAATCATGACTGAAATGGCTAGCTTTGCCGAGGCGGGCGTGAATCACGACGGGCTGTAATATGGCGCAAGTCTCTTAATATGCTTTCCATGGCGCTCTCTGCGGCTTTGCGGTGGGAAAATATGATACTCATTTAACGATTATTGTTTGACTAATTAACCCTTAACTTTTGTTTTATCCATGCTCAAATCCATTGTCCTTGCCATATCCTTTTTAACCTGTCTGCCGGTGAACACCGGCCCGGTTGTTGGCGCAGATCTACGGCGAGCGCTTGGCTTTTTCCCCTTTGCTGGGCTTGTCCTTGGTATAATTGTTACCGGCTGGGTTTGGCTGGGGATGTACATAATGGTGCCGGGGTCGGTGCTTGCTGTTTTGGCCACAATACTACTGGCCTATTTAACCCGTGGTTTGCACCTTGACGGGGTTGCCGATCTTGCCGATGGCTTTGGCGGCAGCTTTGATGGGTCACGTCGGCTTGAGATTATGAAGGATTCGGCCACGGGATCATTTGGAGTGGTGGCCTTGTGTGCTGTTTTGGCCCTAAAGGCCGTCTGCTTTAATCAGTTGTTTTCCTACGGTTATACGAGTTTGGTCGTGATTGTCATGGCCATTGTTGCGGCTCGCTTCTGGATGGTGGTGCTGGCCTATCGCGCAACCTATGCGCGGGATGCGGGTACGGGACATTTTATTATCGGTCAGGTTCGTGGCACGCAAATTTTTATGGGGGCGCTATTTTTAGTCCCTCTTTACCTGGCGCCACTTCCATGTCTTGCTGTACTCGTCGTCTCAGGCCTGCCACCTCTTTTTTTAAGGATAAGGGCCACGCAACTTATTGGTGGTTTGACGGGGCATGTGCTGGGGGCCGCTGTTGAATGGAGTGAGGCCTTTGGTCTTCTTGGTGGTTTGCTCTACTTGGGGATGGTTTTTGGATGAAAGATTACTACGCCATTCTCGGACTGGATAAGAAGGCCACGCCGGCGGAAATTAAAAAGCAGTACCGCAAACGGGCTATGCAGTATCACCCTGATCGCAATCCCGACAATCCTGAGGCTGAACTCAAGTTTAAGGAGCTTGCCGAGGCGTATGGGGTGCTTACCGATCCTAAGAAAAAGAAAGAGTATGACCGCTACAAGGCCACCGGTTTTAGAGGAACCGGTGCGACTGGAGGTTTTCACTATTCCCAGGATGATATTCTTCGGGATCTCTTCAATAATCCTAGATTTCAGGCGATGTTTCAGTCCCTTATTCGTGATTTTCAGCGTTCCGGCTTTCGGGGGGATACGCGTTTTTTCAAGCAGACCATGTTTGGTGGTAAGGGTATGAAGTTTGGCAGTCTCTTTGTCTTTGGTTCCATGGCTTTAGTAAAGTCACCCCTTGTGAAAAATGTTGGAAAAACGGTTCTGAAATCTATTACCAAGGGGGTGACATCCCTCTTGACCGGGGCCTTGCAATCAGGACAAGCACATAGCCCAAATACATCTCACTCCGACTCTGATCTCCATTATTATATCAAACTCTCGCCCGAGGAATTGCGGCAGGGGAAATGGATTCAGGTGATGACCGGGGTGAAGGGTGAGAAAATCAGGGTCAAAATTCCACCACAGTCAAAGCCTGGTAAAAAACTGCGGGTAAGAGAGAAGGGCAATCAGAGCTCTTCCTTGCCACGCGGTCATCTCTTTATTCATCTCGAATAGATTTTTTTTTTAACGATCCCAAAATTGCCTTTTAGTTCTAAATCTGCATATTCTATATATTGTGAGGGCAGCGCGTATTTGCCTTGAAATAGTAAATGGTATTGATTACTCTTATCGCTACCTCTGGGGCAAAAAGTTTAAAAATTTAAGCCAGTTAAAAGGAGTTAGAATGAACAGAACAGAATTGTTAAATGAGGCCCTTCATAATCTGCAGCGCAGTTCTTCAGATATTGAAGCGTGTAC
>JAJRUT010000130.1 GCA_024277655.1 Deltaproteobacteria bacterium
CTGATCCAGGTTTTCACCTATTGACTTATCCAACAGATGAAAAAGCCCAAGATTAATACCGGCCCTTGCTAAACCGCGGCTCCTACTATTCAGATCGGCTTGCCTTCCCTCTTGTAGCCCTGTCCGTACGGTAAACAACATCTCTGCTGCAAGTGCTGTCACCAAAAGCAGAACGATGAGAACCACCATGAGAGCAAAGCCCTGGTCGTTATGGATTTTCCTATGAAACTTCATGTGTTTTGGTTCAAGATTAAAGATCTCTACCAACCTAACCGCCCAACTCCACTAACATGGTCTTGGCCTTATCCACTTCCGGAAATAAGACACTGGCCTTAATAGCTTTTTCAAGATAGTTTTTGGCCTCTTCTTTACGACCAAGCTTATTTAAAGCCTGCGCCCTGTGAAAAAGTATGGTGGGATCTTCAGGACGTAAGCTTAAAGCCGCATCAAATTGCATAAGGGCCAGATCAAAGGATTGCCTCTTGTAATGTACAAACCCGAGGGTATCGGCAACAGAGGGGTCGTTGGGCGCGCCCTCTTTGGCTAGAAGCGCAAAGCGTAGAGCCTCACCGAGATCTTCGGTTCGTTCGACCAGGTGCCAGGCAAGATTGTTTGCAGCCGGAACAAATTTGGGGTTATACTCAAGGATCGTTCGATATTCTTTCGCCGCCTCTTCAAAATGTTCATCTTCCTCAAGAAGAACCGCAAGTGACATTCTAAAGCGGACAAGCTCAGGATTCTGACTCAATAAATCTCTGTATTGGGCCATCGCCTCATTGCTCTTACCTGATTTTTTATAGAGCGTACCAAGCATAAGGTAGGCACCAGGGCTTCCAGGAGAAAGATCTATCACCTTTTTAAAACTTGCCTCGGCTATCTCCAGATCACCATTTGCGAAGGCCAGATTGCCTCTCATATAATGAAATGACGGATTCTCGGGATGTTTTGCTATTTGTCGACTAAGCCTCTCCCCCGCCTCGTCTTTACGGTCAAGCTGAATCAGGACTGAAACCAGTTGCGCCATACCATTCCTTGACTCTGGTACAAGTTTTAAAACTGTTTCAAAATCATTGAGGGCCTCATCGTATTTTTTTGTCTCTTTATGGATAATACCAATGGCCAAATGAACTTCAGCTGACTGTGGAAATAACTCTCTGATATTTTCAAGAATTGCCAGGGCCTTACCATACTTTTTCTTCACAATCAGAGTCTTACTTAAAACAACAGCAGCTTCAATATTGCTTGGATCTAGCTTCAAGGTAATGATTGCTTCCTGGTTCGCTTTACCGATCTTATTTGTTTGCAAATAGAGCTTGGCTAAAAGCAAATGGGCTTTGCTGTGGCGGGGAGCATACTTAAGAGCATCAAGTGCCTTACCAATTCCTTTCACAGGCTCTTGTTTAACCGCATAGACAGAGGCTTTTATATAATGTGCTTCAGCAGAATTAGGGGCAATCTCAATAAGCTTATCAGCGGCCAGCATTGCCTTACCAACGTGTTTCCCGACAAGAAGGAGTTTTGCCTCAACCATTTTAGCCGGAATGTTTTCCCTATCGAGGGCCAGGGCCAAGTCAACACTGGTCTGCGCTTCGTCAAATCGATTAACATCAAAATAAAGACCGGCCAAACGGGCATTAGAGATCACCTTTTTATCTTTTTTAGCAAGAGCAGTTTTATAGGCATCTTCCGCCTGCTGAAAGCGTTTATGGGCTTTATAAAAATCTCCTAAGGTGATGATATAATCAGCATTATCTGGATCCAACGTTATAGCCTTATTGATACTGGCAAGAGCCTTATCGTACTGCTTACTCCTGTCATAAAAGCTGGCGACAACAAATAGAGCCTGAGGCGAACTAGGAAGCGCCCGGACCATTTCCACCAGAGCCCCCTCTGCTGCGTCTAGTTGCTTGTCCTGCACATAAAAGGAGGCCAAAGCCTGATAATATTTAATATTCCCAGGGCTTAGCGCCACGGCTTTCTTCAACGCCTTTTCAGCTTCTTTTCTTTTACCACTTTTGGAATAGGCACTTGCTAGAATAAGTTGTAGACCACTATTTTGCCGATCAAGGGCAATTGCTTTTTGTATAGCGACAATGGAGGCCTGAATATTATTTGTTATAAGTTCAAGGTTTGCCAACAAAACCAGAGCTTCGACCTGATCCGGCCTTTTATCCAAAACAAGATTTAACTTATCGCGACTTTCGCCATATTTTTTACTCACCAACAAAATACCGGCAACCTTGAGTTGGGCGTCCAGGTTCTCAGGATCCAAATCAACGGTTGTCATTAAATGACGATAGGCCCCCTGATAATCCTTGGTCTTCTCCAGTGCCAAGGCAAGCTGATAACGGGCTTCGGCATTTTTAGGCTCAATTTTTATTGAATTTTTAAATTCAACAATAGCGGCTGGAAAATTCTCAGCCTGAAAATATTCAACTCCCTTATTATAATGGTTGGTCGCTTTTTCCTCAGAGCTTGTACAAGCCAAGAGAGTAACGAGTAACAGTAGAGGGATTACAACTTTACGCAGATTTGTCATTTGCTTGTCGTCGCCTAATGGTTAATAAGGGGGTAAAAGAAAGGATCAAGGAACAGGTTGGACATTACTCTCTTTTAATTTGTAAGGCAATCGTTCCGTTAACAACAAGAAGACTAAAAACAAAAAAAGGCCCGGTAATTAAACCGAGCCTTCGTGCAAATACTTCAAGGGGCAAAAGCCCTATATCGTACTAACTAAACATCCGCTAAATCTTAAGCTTGCTTCTTGCGACGTCTGGAAGCGCCAACAAGCCCAGCGATACCTGTGCCGAAGAGAAGCATAGTAGCAGGTTCTGGAACAGGAGCACCAGGGCCTGCGGCAATGACATCGTTTGCACAGTATGGTGTATAGGCAATAGCAAAATCAGTGAGATCCAACATAATATCAAAACCACTGAAATCATATGTTAAGGCACCTAACTCTCCATAATCATTAGTTGCTGAAGACCACGTGGGGATCAAAGAAGAACCCATCGAAAGACCGCCGACCATTCCACTAACATGGCCAATTCTTTCGCCAGTACCATCTGCGAATGTCTCTGAGGCTGAACCTGCATTCATATAGAGGCCAGCTTCGGTGCCTGCATATCTGTCATATTGAAAATCGTCCACAACATAATAATCCCAACTATTCCAAGAATCACCAGTACCACCGGTATTGATAAACAATGTGTCTTCACGACGGCCTTCCATATAAATGGTAACAGTTGTCAGGCTATTAGTTAAGTCATCGTAAGTAATATCCATACCAGATATCTTAGGAGTACCATTCTCGTCTGTAGTCATTGTCCCGGTATACTCAGGAAAATTGATGGTATTATCGTTGTAGCTCAAAGTTGTCGCCATGGTGCTTCCCGCCACCATCAGACTACCAACACATCCCAGTGCCAGTGCGGTTAAAAGAGTTTTCTTCATTTTACTTCCCCCAGTTTAGGTTTTTTTATTGGTTAATTTCAATGTTACTCAAAGTATACACGCAAAGTCTGTGCCACTTTTTACGCTTGCACTGTTTATTTTTTCAGTTATCACAAAGCGTTATTTCAGCATAAGACACTGTTACGGCTTATACTCCTAATCACACACCCTGCTAGATAATAGTAAAGCAAGACCCACTTGTATTGCCCGCTAATCAGTTAGGCAACCAAACAATTACCGCCCCCAAGGAAGACGCTTAACCTTACTCACTCCGGATGTGAGGATTTAGCAAAAAAAACAATGCCATATTTATTTATTTTTTTATTGAGATAGGAGCTTTTTTTTTACTATAATCGTGTTTTCCCATTTCCAGTTCGGAAAAGCGTACTCCCTTTGTTTCTGGGGCATCACAGGCAAATGGTGTTTTCCGGATAAGCAAAAAGCCAGACATCCAACACCCAACAAACCCCAGCCAAACAACTGTTCTAACGTACAAATACACACATCGGCTGAAAGCAAAACAGCTCCCGCAAAAGCCTGTTCGCTTTTCCGAACTCCAGTTCTGTTTTCCGAACTGAAAACCCAGGCCAACCTCAATACCTATCGACACACATAGATTATAAAAACATTGGAATATTGTTAGGAATTTGCAAAGAAGTGCGAACCATCTCGCAAGGTCTAAAGATCTTTTTCAACAGCAATGATTTCAGTAAATATCCAGCAAATTAATTGGTCAAATTAAAGAAAACAAGGCCAGCGAAAAACAGGACGTAAACCCCAGAAAACAAGGACATCTAGAAATGTCAGAGTTAAACGGCAAGCAACTTTAGAAGGAAGATTCATTTTCCAAGAACACACCGTAAAAGTAACGTGCCGAATCGACAAGACACCACCAAGACGACACATTACCAATAAAAAACACAACTGGTAGTTAAGCTGGATATTTTCAGCAGACAGCACACCCGCCCACTGGCACCAAGCCTTATACCCGGGAAGGAAAGGCCTGGATTAACTCCCCCCAAAACACGCGGTGCGGGTCTCAAGTGAAGTGCCAGGTTCGGCGACATAGCCAATTAAGCCTAAAAAGGCGAGGTGTTAAAAACACCCTGCCTCTTCTTGTTTGTTATTTTTTCTTCCTTTTGATTCTGCGCCCTACAAGACCAGCTAAACCAGTACCAAACAGCAACATGGTAGCTGGCTCCGGCACGGGATTGGTTGGGGTATCAGCAAAACTACCTGCCTGTAAAAATACGCCCGAATCTAAATCACTATCTCCCCCATCAGCAATTGCAAGAGTTATGCTATAGGTTTCCCCAACGGTTAAGCCTGTTGCTGAAGCAGTAAGCATGTTGGTAAAACCATCATACTCAAACGCAAAAGCTCCATTACTATCATTGTCATTATAGAGACTCGGATTATCATAAAGGTTGATCGTATTAATGCTCACGCCAGTCCCATCTGCCAATGTTGCGATATTAACGCCATTAAAAATGAATGCAAAAGAATCATTATATGAATCAACATATTCATTGTACTCATCTGACCCGAAGATATAATTAAAATATACGGAGTCAGCATCACTTACAAAATCAAAAGAAAGTGTAGTTGCATCATAAGTTTGCTGACCACTCATAGTGGTTAGAAATGCATCTCCAGCCAACCCATTTGAGGTAGATATAGAATCGGATGTGTTAGTTGTACCATTTAGGTTTGCGGCGGCACCTGAGGTCAGAACAATACCGCTATCAAAACCAAGTCCTGCAGCAACCCCACCAGTAAAATAACCTGAAGCTCCCGTTGCTCCGACATAACTAACATTTGCAATTGAGACACCTGAGCCAACGAGCGACTGAGCCAAACTGTCCGCTGAGTCCATTGCGGTGATGCTCAATGCAAACGCATTACTACTCACAACCAATGTCCCAGCAAAAGCCAAGCTTGCTAAAAATTTTTTCTTCATCTCTCTAGCCTCCTCTTTTTTAGTTACGCCAGCGGTCATACTGTCACCGCCAAACAATTGAATACCAGGGCACCTTACCCTAGATGACTTGACAACGAACCTAAGTAGCTAAACTAAAGCAATATTCGAGCCACCAAACACCAGCCCCAAAAACAATTTACGCGACACCTTTGCATAAAATTGTTCCTAAGTTAAACGTCGATGACGCTGTTCCATCACTTGCAAGGATATAAAAAAACCACGCCCGATAGTTAAACCAATGAAGTAAGAACAAGGACACCGCCAAACAGAGACATAGGCCAAAAGAGAACAAGGCTTCAGAGAGAGAGAGAGGGGGGGGGGGCAGTGTGCCGAACAGCAAGCAATCTCAAGGAAGGGGACTCATAAAAAAAACAACCCGCCCCACCGTTAAAACGGTAACAAGCACAAAGAAAATGCGCCAATGTTCACAAACGACAGAAACCCTCTACACCTTAGCCTTTGGGCCATCTTTGCATACGACTCAATCACAAAATCCCCTCCGTAACACTGCTACGCCTGCGGTTTTGCTCAATCGTCGTATCCAAATCTAACCCAAATTAGAAGCGCAACATCAGCCATGTCATTTCCCTACAACCCCCTACGCCGTCTCGACACACCAACAAGGCCAGCTATTCCCGTACCAAACAGCATCACGGTAGCAGGTTCCGGTACAGGGGCAGCCCCCGTATTGGTGATAGTGGCGGTAATTGAAGCAAGACCACCACATAACGACAGGTCGCTAATATCATTAAAGGCAACAGTAATTAGGTCACCAGCAAATATAAAGCTATCTGGCATAGTTGTCTTATCCCAGGTGAGACTATAGCCCTCAAGCTCATAAAAAATTCCGAACTGGCTGACACCGGCCCCTTCGGCCTGGAACTCAGGGGAGTCAAAGGCAAGGGTAGCATCAATATCTGCCGTGCCACCACCCCAACCCGTTACGTCAAGATCGAAGAAATTGATGGTTTTCGACTCAAAATGATCCAGGGTGAAAACCTGGCTATCCAAATCGCCCACCAAGGATGCGCTAAGATACGCAGTCCCACAATTCTGCAAATTACTAACGGTAACACTGGAAATAAGATCCCCAGCATTTTCTGCAACACCATCGGCAACATCAAAGGTAATTGCAGTTGCCATAGCGCTACTGGTTCCTACCAACATGCCAAACAAAATCATTACACCTAAAATCTTCTTCATTATAAAAATCCCGTGAAATTTAAAAACCAACACACCAATGCCCCTTATGTCTGGAACCACATGCATATCGAATGCCAAACACAGCCAGCAAACGAACTTCACGAGTAATAGCCTTGTTTATAAAACCGGAGAAACATTGAATTAAGCAGATTAACCCGCGGGAGGGGTATTTAACATTTAAGGACAGCCAACAAGAGCAAGGCCAGACTGAAAGCCACCGATGGAATCATGGGTGATCGTCCACCTCACCTCACCAATCCCTGTTGAGAAGGGGGCGGCAAGGGCATCTGCAAAGGAGAAGCTGACCTGTTGAGATGGGATTAGCTTTTTCCTGGATATTACCCGAAAGCCACGGGAGCTAATATCAATGGTTTGCGCCAGATTTTCGAGAACTTTACCATCAGAAGACTCAAGACCTTCTTCGCTGATAAAGAGCTGCCACTTCTGCGAAAAACGCAAATACTGCCTTCGCGTCTTATTACGCGAGGAATGCAATTCACCTTTGGATTGCAACAGATGCTCCTGTGATTTCATAAACTGAAAACACTCCGCACACTTAACCGACCGGCAGAAAACATCAAGGTGATCTGGCGTTGGCATAAAAACACCATCAAGAAAGACTTGGCAATATTGAGGTTCTTTATCGTGCAGATATTTACAGATCATATTCCATATCCTCCTTTGCCATATTGCCATACCTTACAAAACGTTTTGTACCTTCTCCAAATACTTTTTAACAACCAGGCGAACATTACCAAGTGTCCCTTCACGACTTACGAGAAAAGCCAGATAGTATTCTTTGTCGAGGAAACGGGTAAGAATCCAGGCATTAGCCGTTTGCACAAGGTTTTCTTCAAACTCACCTATGTTTTCAAGATCTTCAACAGACCGCTTCACAAGCTTCATAACCATAGCAAACTTAGCAGCAACAACACCCATATCAGTGCTGGTGGGATTATGCACAGCGACAGTAGACCCATCCAGCCCAAAGACACCAACGGCAATCAGCCCATCCACCTCCCCAGCAATATCTTGCATCATCTGTTCCAAACCAGACATTATATTTTTCCCCTCGGATGGATTTCCAACTTTGCCACCTAGTTCGTCCTGCTCAGCAAGGCGTTCATCTTTTAAGCGCATCCCTTCCATAATAAGGGCCATGATACTACTTGAGACAGTCTTGCCCGGAAGCTTGTCTGGCATCCGCAGAAAAACCACACGCACCGCGTCCCAACCAATCATTTCAAGAATGGCATCATCCCCTCTCAGGCGTCCACAAGATGCACTATATGGCTCCCCCTCGGCAAAAATCATGGCTCCTCGCTGCAAGCCCTCGCCATGGATCTGTACCGAACAACTACGCAGATCAGTTTCTATCATTTGCATCAAACTTGAGATCGTAAAGCCATTTAAAACGCCTTGGGTTGCCACACCACTATCCTCGCCAGTACCATCCACATCTCCTATAACTGTCATCAATACACCATTTTGTCTGAGAATATGCCCAAACCGGCATCTGCCTTAATAAATATTAAGGCATGTTACCAAGTAAAAAAGAGTAGGCAAGCCACCACAACCACGTACTATTATGAACAAACAGCATCTTTAAAGTCAAGCGACCAAAGCCTCTTTACCGTTAGTAAATAAATATTCTCGCCTGGGCTATATTCTTTTTCTTGTCAAAGATAAAACAACCGTTTATAGTTGCCCCTCTTTTTGCAAAAGAAGAGAAATGAGGCGGCATAGCCAAGTGGCTAAGGCAGTGGTCTGCAAAACCATTATTCCCCAGTTCGACTCTGGGTGCCGCCTCCATGGAACTAAAAAAGGGTTATACGTCATTCCTGACGTATAACCCTTTTTTTTGGGCGACCATTCCCCCCACAGCGACGGCAATATTAATCGAAGCCAAAATCGGCCAGCATACTATTCACCATGCCCTGATCCAGTATTCCTCCATCACCCTCAGTCGGCACCCCGGCGATATATTTGTCAACATCATCCTGAGCCAACTCCTTGCTCTCTTCAACAGAAAGCTCGGCGTTCTCTGTTTTATGTTTAAGCTGAGAACCGAAACTCACAACAATAGCCAGGAGTTGTACCTGAAAATCACTGAGCAGTTTTATTATTTTCATAATCTGCTGACCTGACAAATCCTGAAAGGACAGAACCTCCGTAATCTTTGATACATCGGCAGTAATATTTGCCGAAACCTCAAAGGCCGCACCAATTTTTGCAAATATTTCCTGTTGATCCGCTACGCTCATCACCGATGACCCGCCAGGTGACACTGCCCCTTCAGCCTTTGTGGTAATCCGGGCAAGACTCGCCCGCATCTGCTCAATTTTCTCTTTCACGGGAACTACATTTACAGAACCAGATACCGCAGAAGAAGGCTCACCTTGCTCGGCATCTTGCTCTAGCTCAACAACCTCAGGTACCTCCAAGGGAATTGCCTGGTCGAGAAATATAGAACTCTGCCCGGAGTCCATTTTTTTAAGAAGATTCTTGGTGCCCTTATCGTCACAAACAGCAAAAAGAGACTGAAAGACGTCAGACATGGGAACATCAAAATAATTATCGGAATCGGCCTCATACTTCTTAGCCCTCTCACTTATCTTGTCCCGAAAACCATCAATATCAAACAACTCCTTTGCCCGTCCCCGAACATCGGCAATATGATCCTTTACCGTTTCATTGGTGCAAAGTTCGTACAAGGTTTGAAAAATAACATCCACATCAAACAGATACCGCGAACCCTTCTCCTTTTCCAAGGCAGGGGCAGGGGATTCCTCAGACTCCCCGCCGGCAAGACCATCAACCAGCTCAACCAGGTCATCAAATTGGGCCGAAAGTCCAGCCACCTCCTCCGCCAAACCAGAACCACCATCATCGGATTCTGATACCGAAACATCTTCGTCGCCACCATATGAAGAATTGAAGGCCGAGTGCTCTTTTAGCTCAGCAAGAAGACTCTTAACACTATCACTCTCCAGCTGAACACTCTCCACAGAGTCCATGATTTCCATGGTGGCCCGCTCGGTCATCGCAACTACATCTCGAAGTTGGGCCTTGGCCCCTTCGATCTTGTCACCAGCCTCATCCAGGGTTGCCCGATCCATCTTTCTATCTTCAGCCGGGATATCTATTATCGTTGAACTAAGACTCTTGGCAAGCTCACCAATATCCTGATACAAATCATTGGAGATAACCTCATAAAAATCATCGCCATCTCCAGAGACAGGAGACAGAGAGGGCGAAGGCGCAACCGGGGCCGTCACGACCGGGGGCACGCCTTCACCGGCATCAATGACCGTGATATTGTAATTAATTTCACCGGTGGGAATCCGCAGAAAACCAGCACCTATTTCCAAAAACACCTCGGGCTTATTACCCATATACTTATCCTCTTTTGAACCGAGCTAATTGACAAATTAAAACAACAATCATCACATAGACTCCTGAACAGGTTTAATATGGAAACGCTCCTGAATACGTTGCAGACTTACAAGCCTACCCTGCCTTGCCGAAGGACTGAGAAATGATTTTAATTTTTTCTCAAGACTACGGGGGTCCATGTCAGACTCAATGGCAAGCACCCCCTCAAGGATGATCTTTTTATTGAGCAACTCGTGGTTACTGTACTCCTTTAAGTTGCCAGCAAAGGGTAGAAAGAAAAAATTGGCAAACACCACACCATACAGCGTTGAGGTGAGGGCGATAGGTACCGATTGCAGAATCCGGGAGGGATCATCCACGCCACCAAGCATGGCAATAAGCCCCACCACACTGCCCACCAAACCAAAGGGCGGGAGCAGGGCGGCGATGGATCGCACCACCCGCTCACAATCATCACGGCGCAATTTAAAAAAATACATCTCCGTATCCAGAATCTCACGAATGGCCTTACCGGAATAGCCATCAACCAAAAGACCCAGTGCCTGGCGCATAAAGAGCATGGAGGACTGCTTCTCATCTTTTTGCAAAGAGAGCAAACCCTGAAATTTACTCTTCACCGACAGATCAACCAGAATCTCGACCAACTCCTCAGGACGCTTATGTTTACAGACATAGGATGAACGAAGCACCTGCCAGACAACCTGCAACCGCTCCAGACGGTAACTAAGAAGAGCGGCCCCCGCTGTCCCCCCCAGGACAATGAGCAAACCTGACAGGTTGAAATACAATCCCATCTGACCATTTAACATAAAACCCACGAGGAACAGGGCCACACAACAGATAAATCCAAGTCTATTTTCATTCATTAGTTCAATACCGATTGCAGGGGTTTAACCACGGAGACAGAATCGTCATCATTGGCAAGGGTCAGAAAAATTTCAACCCGCCTGTTGCGGGAAGAATCCTCGGCACTTGCCACAGCCTGCACAGGACGGCTGGAACCAGCACCAGAAATAACAAAGCGATTGGAATCAAGACCTCCCCGTCCCATAAGGGTTCTTGCGACCCTTGAGGCGCGTTGCAGGGATAAATCCCAACTATCAACCTGTTGCGATTCCATCAGCGCTGGATCGGCATGACCTACCACCTCTATCTGGTAAGGAGCAAGGCGGAGAAGAGGCAAAAGATCCAGGAGAAAGTAACGCGCCTCAGGGAGGAGATCACTCTGCCCCTTGGCAAAGAGAAGATCGCCGGTGAGATTTACCCGCATGGTCTTATCATCCACCAGATCGAGGGAGGCAAACTCAGCGAGATTCTGCTCACGCAGAGCCACCCGCCCCTCCTTATACATGGTGGCAAGAGAAAGACCTGCCGGGGCACCGAGGGAGTCCGTACTGGTTGTAGTCACCTGTTGCTCGCCACCAATAACTGCCGTGGCTCGATTGCGCCCTGGAGCATCACCCCAGATTGGCGGATGAAAGGATATTTGATAACAGTAGAGAACCACAAAGAAGATGAACATGGTCATCATCAGATCCGACCAGGCAATGGACCATTGATTCTGGTCGGCCTCAACGGAACAGGATTCACGGAAAGACGGATACACCTCACAGCCACCAAACCGGCACTCAGAAACTTCCACCTCTTTCAAAAGACCAAGTTCAAGCGCCTGATCCTGAAGTAGCTCGGTTAACTCTTGGCGGGTAAAAGTATCGTATGGTTGTCCTGTGCGAATTGGCATCGTTTTCCCAGTTTTGCTTAAAAGAACTGCTCTTTTCACAATCTAGGCAAGCCTATCGGCACAAGATCTTGATTTCTTGATATTTTTTTTAAAATTGCGCGATGCCAATCAGGAATTTGGGAATTTCGAACAGAGCCCTACTTTAAAAAAGGGAGCAAGGCTTTAAACTCAGGTGTTCCAGCACGGTGGAGTAATTCATAGATAATCATTTCCGTATTTGCCACCACCCCGCCGATCTGGCGAATGCGTTCCAGGCCTGTTTCATAATTGCCGGGAGTCCTGGAATAGACGGCATCGGCAGGAATCCATATATTATAGCCAGATTCAAGCCCGCCAAGCACGGTTTGATACATACAGATATGGGTCTCAACCCCACAGCAGATCCAGGTTGTAACCTCCGGGAAACTATGGAGATGGGACCTGGCCTGAACATTATAGAAACAGCCAAATTCCAACTTGTCGATGGGTTCAACCCCTGGCAACTCAGCCGCGACCTCGGCAACCAACGGGCCGATCCGCGCCACATACTGGGTGGTGGCAACCACAGGCATACCCAAGACCTGTGCCGTTTTCAGCAAAAGCACCGAGTTCTTCACCACCATCTCTTTCTCAGGAATAACCCGCATCATCCGCTCCTGAATATCAACAATGAGCAGACCGCACCCTTTTGGCATCAAATGACCGTTTTGCATATTCGTATCCTAAAGCCCCAATCAGTATAAATGAATTGACAAGCAAGATGCTTATTTGGTCAATGTACTGAACATAAACGATTTTACAACCCCCCACTAGAAAAAGACATCTATGTTCATCAAACAACGCATCAAAACTATCCTCCACCAACCGATACCAAACAAGACCATTGAAATTTACGGTTGGCTTAAAACCAAAAGACAATCAAAACAGCTGGCATTTTTAGAGATCAGCGATGGATCCTGTCTGCAGGGGATCCAGGTTATTGCCGAAGACCATCTGCATAATTACGAGTCGGAGATCAAAAAAATCACCACCGGAGTAAGCCTCAAAATAACCGGCACACTGCAAAAATCCCCGGCAAAAGGTCAGGACATTGAGCTTGTCGCCGATAAAATCACGATTTTAGGCTGGGCCGACCCCGGCTCCTACCCCCTGCAAAAGAAAAAACAATCATTTGACTTTCTTCGCACCATTCCCCACCTGCGGGGCAGGACTAATAGCTTTGGCTGCATGATGCGTATCCGTAACCGCCTGGCAACCATGGTTAACACCTTCTTTCAGGAACGTGGTTTTATCCAGCTCCACACCCCGATCATCACCACCAGTGACTGCGAAGGGGCCGGGGAGATGTTCACCATCACCTCCCTTGACCTAAACAACCTGCCCACCACAGAAAAAGGCGAGGTGAATTACAGTAATGACTTCTTTGCTAAACACGCAAGTCTCACGGTCAGTGGTCAACTTGAAGCCGAGACC
>JAJRUT010000131.1 GCA_024277655.1 Deltaproteobacteria bacterium
AGTAATTCTGGATCAATGTCATATTAATGATGAAGTTGAACTTGAGACAAAAGAGGACTGCTTAGTTATAAAATCACCACATACAGCAAGAAAAGGATGGGATTCGGCTTTCCAGAAAATGCATGAAAGTAAAGATGATGTATTAGTAGTGAGCGATAACATAGCAAATGAATTTGACAAGGATGAATGGGAGTGGTAGTTAATAGGTTTGATATATATATTGTTTCATTGGACCCTACTTATGGAAGTGAAATTAAAAAGACAAGACCATGTGTTGTAATATCTCCAGATGAAATGAACCATCACATTAACACCGTAATAATAGCTCCGATGACATCATCGAGCAAGAAATATCCTACGAGAGTGCCAGTTGAGTTTCAGGGGGAAAAGGGGCAGATTGTACTTGATCAAATCAGAACAGTAGATAAGGTACGATTAATAAAAAAGGCAGGGCGATTGAAGAAGAGCACATATGAAAAAGTAGCGTCTACGCTTCAAGAAATGTTCGATTTATAAGAAGCCCTATCAACAGCGTGGAGATGAATGCAGACCAGCGAGGACTTTTTTAGGTAGCAGTAGTTTATGGTTTGCAAATTGTCTTTTTGCTCTTTATAGTGCTTCACGGTCTGCATCACTGACTTGGTTATCTCTGAGAATGATTAATGATCAGGACTTAAATAATTACTCACAATAGGATAAATGATATGGACAAGGATCTTAAAAACATTAGCGTCAAAGGGTTTTGGTGGAAACGTTTTTTTTACTCGGTCACAGGAGCAACCAATGACTATGAACTAGGCCCTAACTGGTTTGCCTCGGTGATGGGCACAGGAATTATTGCCAATGCAGCCGCCTCGTTACCTCTATTTTCAGACAAGCTTCACGGTTTTGCCCTCATTGTCTGGTGCCTTGCTTCTTTTATGCTTATCGGTCTTGTTCTTGCTACATGCGTCCTCTTACTCCAGGGACAGAGTGTCTGGAAAAGACATTTCAGCGACCCCATGATGGCACAATTTTATGGGGCACCCCCAATGGCCATGCTCACCGTTGCAGGGGGGACCCTTTTGCTGGGTGATAATCTTATCGGCCAGGAGGTTGCCCAGAAAATCAGCTGGACTCTCTGGTTTATAGGCACCATAACCGGCCTTGGCTCTGCTATTATTATTCCCTATCGCTTGTTTACCAAATTTAAGGTGCGGCAGGACTCCGCCTTTGGGGGATGGCTTATGCCAGTTGTTCCTCCCATGGTATCGGCGGCAATCGGCGCCATGCTTGTTCCCTACGCCCCTGCGGGCGTGCTAAGAGAGACTATGTTTTACCTTTGTTTTTCTATGTTCGGCTTAAGTCTTGTGGCTGCTCTAATTATTATATCAATGATCTGGAGCCGGTTAGCACATCATGGCACATCCGGCACCTCACGGGTGCCCACCCTATGGATCGTCTTAGGGCCTTTAGGACAATCCATGACCGCTGCAGGAATACTCGGCACCGTTGCAAAGGGAGCGATTCCTCCTGAAATTGCCCATGGATTTGAAATGTTTGCGGTGCTGTACAGTGTGCCTGTTTTTGGGTTTGTGGTCCTCTGGACCTGTCTTGCAACTCTTTTAACCCTTCGGGCCCGTCGCCGGCAAATGAAATTTGCCCTGACCTATTGGGCATTTACCTTCCCTGTGGGCACCTGTGTCACAGGTATCGCACAATTGGCGCATCATACCGGCCTTCCCCTTTTTAAATGGGCCAGTATTTTCTACTACGCTGGCTTGCTGACCGCATGGGCAGTAGCCGCCTTTGGCACCACAAAAGGCATGATAACAGGACATTTGTTTCGGCCACCGCCACCGTCTGTAGCACCCATTATATCCGTCAAGGAGCCTCACTATCCAGGCGACATAGAAGATGATATGTAGAAAATATTAAAAAGACATAAGACCGGGTATTCAGAAAATGTCAATAGTCCGGATTTTAAAAAGCATCTTAACGACCGATTTCATATGAAAAACTGAATTTACGAGCTATTAAAAAAGACTGCCTGACTAATTTTTTGGACTTGAATGCTCTCATTGTTATATCAGGCAGGAAGGCAGTAAAGAATGCCAAAGTCCCCGGGTCTCATCGATTGGTCGACTCGACTTTGTCAAAGAGGGGAATAGATTTGATGCCCCGCCTACAAGTCGTGGTGTATTATTTTGCCTTGATTTTCTTCTGCCAGGCCCTTGCTTTTGCAAGCACTTTATCTTCATCAATCGTGGTCGGTCTTCCTCTGTCAATAAGGATTTTACCGTTTACCATTACGGTTTCAACGTCAGACGGTCTCATGCAGTATGTTATGTGGGAGTAAATGTCATATATGGGCGTCAGGTGCGGTTTATCTATATTTGCAAGTACCAGGTCCGCTTTTTTGCCGGGCCTGATGGAACCGACCATATCGCCCAGTCCTGTTATCCCGGCCCCCTTTTGTGTGGCCATTAAAAGGGCTGTTTTGCTGTCGACAACTGTGGCGTCCATAGACACGGCCTTGTGAACTTTGGCGGCTGTGGACATTTCTCCCAGTATGCTGAGGTCATTGTTGCTCGCCGCGCCGTCAGTGCCGAATGCAACTCTTACCCCTGCATCAAGCATTTTCGGGAGGGGCGCAATACCTGATGCAAGCTTGAGATTGCTTTCAATGCAGTGGGCCACACCCACGTTCCGCTCTGCAAGGATCTCAATTTC